>JBBQCQ010000009.1:0-16721 GCA_038318835.1 Gemmatales bacterium
TTCGTGGTTTTGGATGGCGGGCGGGTATGGGACGGCTCTTTCTCTTCTGCCAGACCCCAGACCCTATTGCTGGTACAATTTCGTCACTTCGCGGGCGATGAGGCGATGGACCAACCGCGGGGCGAGGCGGTTCAGTAACAGTATCTTTTTCGCCTCGCGGCCGAGGACGAGTTCGCGGGTGCCACGGCGGATGGCGTCCACGGTGCGCTCAGCCACATACTCCGGGGTCATCCCCTTATCGTAGGGGATGTCGGCCTTGCCGTCGTTGCGCAAGAGGTGGCGGTTCAGGTCGCTTTTCGTCAGGCCGGGGACGATCATCACCACGTCGATCTCGTAGCGGGCCATCTCGCCGCGGAGGGCTTCGGTCAGGCCGACGAGGGCGAACTTGCTCGCACTGTACTCCGGCCAGGCCGGCATGCCCCGACGCCCGCACATCGACGTGAGGTTGCAAATCGCCGGTTGATGGCCGCTCGTCAGGTGTGGCACCGCGAGGCGAATCAGTTCGGCCGGGGCGAAAAAGTTCACTTCGAGAATTTCGCGATTAATCGCTTCCGTGGACGTGGCGAAGTGCCCCCACGACCCGACGCCGGCGACGTTCACGAGCAAGTCGAGGCCGCCGAACGTCGTGATTGTTGTTTTGATGAGGTGTTCCCGTTGCGACGGGTCGGTGACGTCGGTCGGCACGGCAAGGCCGCCGATCTCGGCGGCCACGGCCCCGAGTTTGTCAGCGGAACGGGCCGCGAGGGCGACCTTCGCGCCCGCGGCGGCGAGGGCAGCGGCCACGGCCCGGCCGATGCCGCCCGATGCCCCGGTGACGATGGCCCGCTTGCCGGTGAGAGTGCGACGCATGGTGGTTTCCGTAGGTCGGCCCTGCCGGGGCCGACCACCTTCCCGCCGCGGCGACCTTCGCGGGTGGCGGGCAACTCCGCATAGGTGGAACGGATCGGCCCCGGCAGGGCCGAACTACTTTTTATCGCACCCACCGCGTGTCCGCCGCGTCGGGAATCGCCCTTGCGGAAGTTCCCCACGTCCCGCGATCGACAAAATCGGCACGATTGCTCTTTTCGCTCGGCCGCGAGTCGGGGTAGCATCGTCGGCCATGCACGCGCTGCTCATCGGGTACATGTTCCTGTTCATCGACCGGCCGTTCGAGGTCTGGCCGATCCTCGGCGATTTGCACTTCGAGCGATTCTACATGCTCGGCACCATGTCCGTGTGGCTCATCTACCCCGGCAAACGGTTCCTGCCGAACCGCCAACAGGCCGCGTATGCCCTCTTCGCGTTCGCCGTGCTCGCCTGCTGGGTGATGAGCCCGTGGAGCGAACAGGGGCAGCCTGTCGTCGAGGACTGGTTCAAGGTCGTCGTCTTCTACGTGCTGCTCGTCACCACCGTTCACGACGAGCGCACGCTGCGGAAGATGGTCGTCGGCCTCGTCGCGGTGATGGGGCTGTACCTTTTGCACTCACTCCGCGAATACCTCGGCGGGCGGCACACATACCGCATGGGCATCGCCCGGATGATCGGCGTGGATAGCACTCTCGGCGACCCGAACAGCTTCGGGGCGAGCATCCTGTTCGTGCTGCCGTTCGTGCCGGCCCTGTGGCGCAGCGGCGTCGGCGGGCGTCGGGGGAAGGTTCTGCTCGTCGGCTTCCTCGGGCTGTGCTCGCTGTGCATCCTGCTGACGGGGTCGCGGGGGTCGCTGATCGGCCTCGTCATCTGGGGCGTGCTGACGCTCATCCGCGTGCGGCGGGCGTGGCTGTGGATGCTGGTCGCGGCTGCCCTGTCGCCGGTGGTGTTCATGGCCCTGCCGGAGTCGTTGCAGACGCGGTTCGAGACGATCGTGAACTCGGAGGCTGGCCCGGAGAATGCCCGCGAGTCTGGCGAAGGCCGCATCGAGGGGCTGTTCAAGGGCTTGGCCCTGTGGGGCGACAACCCGCTGTCGGGCGTCGGCCCCGGGGCGTGGCGGCCGGCGACGCGGAGCAAGATCGAATCGCACAACCTGTACGGCCAACTCGCCGGCGAGATGGGCACCCTCGGCGTCCTCACGTTCGGCTTCCTGGTCTGGTGCTTCTGGTCGAACCTGCGACGGATGAAGCGCATTCGCCAACGCGAACCGGAAGCAGCGAACGAGTTCCTGTTCCAACTGTCCTCGGCCATCGGGATGAGCCTGTTCTTGTTGCTGCTGATGGGCTTCTTCGGGCACAACCTGTTCCGCTTCACGTGGCTGTGGTACGGCGGCTTCCTGATTATCGCGAATCACTGCGTTGCCCGCCGAGTAGTCGCGGCGATTGAGGAGGAAGACGAGGAGATTGTCGAACTCGAAACAGCCGAGGTTGAAGACTGGGTTCTGCATCAAGGGCACGCCGTTGTTTAGCGGCCGTTCGCGCATGGACCGAAACCCACGATCAACAAATCGGATTGCTCATCCCGTGGCCGGTCACGCCGGAGGTACTGGGCGGGTACGCCTGGCTCGAAAAGTCGGCGGCGTTGAACTATCCGCCGGCCGTATATGCCGTCGGGGTTCGACTGAAGTACGGTGACTATGTCCCGCGCCCCGAAGGTTGGACGGGGGCGGCCGGGAACCATTTTCCGCAGCCCGAACGGGGGCAAAAAATGATCGATCAGGCCTTGCAACTCGGGTACGTGCCTCGAATCGAAGAGCAGTACTTCTACTGGAAAGAGTATCGGGCCAAGTAATTTTCCTGACCCGTCCCGCCCTTGCGGTCTTGCGCACTCTCCCGCACAATAGGCTCAGGCCTTTCCTTCCGCCGATCGCGAGGGTGTCGTGCTGTCTGCCGTCCTCATCGCCTGTTCGTTGGCCGCAAGCCCGGTGCCGACTGGCCCTTCGGCCGCGGACGAGGCTCTCATCCGCAAGCTCATCGATGCGCTCAAAGATTCCGACCCGGACGTTCGCGGGAATTTAGCGAACGCTCTGGCAAAGATCGGCCCGGCCAGCGTCGAACCACTAACGGCGGCGCTCAAGGACGCGGTGCCCGAACGTCGGGCGGCGGCCGCGTACACACTGGCCCTGCTCGGCTCGGATTCGCGGTCGGCCCTGCCGACGCTGATGGACTTGCTCAAGGACGATGCCGTGGACGTCCGCCGGCAGGCGTCCTACGCGATTAGCAAGATCGTACCCCCCGGAGGCGGACGATGATGGCCCGCGGAACGCTCTTATCGATGGCCCTGCTCCTCGGCCTGTGCGCGGGCACGGCCGTCGCGCAGCCGGACAAGGGCGAGGTCACGCCCGAGCAGATTCAGAGCCTTCGCCAGCAACTCGCGGCCCTGGCCGCCCTTCAAGGGATGACGCCCGAACAGGTGCAGGAGCTGGCCAGGAAGTTCCAGAAGAACAACCCGAACGGGCTGCCGCCGAACTGGCAAGACTTGCTCAACCCGATGGGCCCGAACCTGCCCCTGCCGAACGCCGCCCCGCCGATGCCGCCGCGAGGGCCAGGGCCACAGCCGCTGCCATTAGATGCACCGGAGGTCATGCCACAGGCGGGCGGGCAGAACCCCCTCGAACCCCGTCGGCCGTTCCCCAACGGCTTCAATCCCGACCGCCCCGGGGCGAACCCGTTCCAACCGCCGCCGCTCGACCCGAAGTTCAACGGCAACCCGAACGCGGCCGAGATGGCGAAGGCCTGGGAGAAGAACTTCGGCCCGCTGGACCGCACGCCGGCCGTGCGGGATATGCTCCTCGAACTGTTCGCTCAGGGTCAGGACGGCGGATTCGGCAACGGCGACTGGAAGGACTTGCTCGACGAGTTCAACAAGAACGGCAACGGCAACAACGAAGGCTTCGGCGACTGGATGAAGGAGATGAACTTCGAGAACGGCGAGAAGTGGGACTGGGGCGACTGGGGCGGCGGAAAAGGCTGGGAGTGGCCGAAGTGGGGCGGCAACGACTGGGGCGGCGGCAGGAACAACGGCGGCGGCGGCGGGGGCCGTGGCGGCGGCTGGGGCTGGGGCGATTGGGGCGGCGGTGGTGGCGGCTCGGGTGGCGGCGGGGGCACGTGGCTGCCCGTCATCTTGCTCGTGGTGATCGCCGTCGGGGCGTTGCTCGCCTGGAAGTTCTGGCCGATGCTCGCCAACCGCGAGTCGGCGGCCGCGGCCGGCGTGCGAGCACTCAATCGCTGGCCGGTCGATCCACGCACCATCCGCAACCGCGAGGAACTGGTGAAGGCGTTCGAGTATCTGTCGGTCCTGCTCTGCGGCGATGCCGCCCGCGTGTGGAACCACGAAACCATCGCGCGCGCCTTGCGGCAGCAGATTCCGCACTCGGAGATGGTCGCCGACGAACTGGCGAAGCTGTACGAACTCGCCCGGTACACGCCGCCGGGCGAGCAACTCTCGCCGAGTGCTCTGGCCGACGCTCGCCGCTGCCTGTGCCACCTGGCCGGGGTGAACGCATGAGGGCTGTCGCCGTTGCGCTCCTCGCCGCCGTGTGCTTCGCTCCCGCCGCCGTGGCCCAGGGTATCCCGGCCGACGGTACGGAAATTCTCCGTGGCCTCCTGAAGTACCAGGGCTTCACGCCGCAACTGGAACTGACCGCCGACCCGGCGCACACGCTCGTCGTTGTGGTCGGCCCGACCAACCTGCCGGCCGCAACGCTGGCCCTGATCCGCGGGCGGGTCTTGCCGGCCGGGGGTGCGCTGCTCTTGATTCCCGACCGACCCGGCAACATCGGGCGATTCTTCCCGAACTTTGCCGGCGCGACCGTATCGATCCCGCGCGTGCGGTGCGACAACCCCGACAACTGTTTCGACGGCGACCCCGACTCGCCTCTGGCGCAACTCCGGGCCGGCGACCCGACGGGCATCGTGGCGTTCAACCCTGGCGCGCCGCTGATCCTGGCGACGGGCCGCCCCCACGCCGTCGAACTCGACGGCGACGGCGTGCTGAACACCGAAATCGCCCGATTCCCGGCCGGCTCTCGCTTCATCGACCGTGCAGCCGACGGCCGACAATTCGCCCCGCGGCTGGCCGTGCGGAGCGACCCTGGCTTGCCGTACACCGCCCTCGTCTACGCCGACCGCGCGATGTTCTCCAACGGCCGCATGACCGCCGCCAAACCGACGACCAACTTCATCTACACCTTCCTGCTGACGAAGTTCCTGGCCGAGCAACTGCAAGGCCGCGGGGTGAAGGCGTGCTACTTCCTCGAAGACGGGCAAGTCGTCACCGACTTCGACCGCGTGAGCTTCGTCGCCGGCCCGGTCATCCTGCCGAACCTGCCGAACGTGCCGCCGGGGGCGATGCCGAACATCCCGCTGCCGCTGCTCGCCGACAAGGCGCTCGACATGGCCAACGACTTCGTCGCGAAGGCCGAGGAGAAGGACTTTCCGAACGTCTTCCAGCAGAACGACCCGCGGAACCGCATTCAGGACGGCTGGCTCTATGTGCTGGCCGTCATCGGCAGCATCGTGCTGTTGCGGTACGTCCTGGCTCGTGCTTGGTCGCTGCGGCAGGCTCCCGACACGGTGCCGCGATTGCGGATCGACCCCGACCGCGGCGGCGGCGTGATTCCCGAACGGCGGCTCGGCCTGCTCGCCTCCGGCAACCTGTACGAACCGCTGCGGGACCACCTGCGATTCGTGTTCGCGAAGTGGGGCGTGACGAACCCCGACCCGACGCAGTTGCCGAACATCGCCGTGGATCGCAAGACGCGGCCGGTCGCCCGCATCGTCGCCGACCTGCGGCGGCTGTGGTTCGTCGCGTACATCCCCGACCGCGTCACCGTGACCCCGCTCGACCTGGAGGAATTTGAAGACATGATTGCGGACCTGGCCCACGCGCACGACAAGGGCATCTGGCGGTTCACCGCCGGGGGTGAGGCATGAACGCCATTACCCCCGCCCTGCCCGTCATCGCCGATGATAGCACCCTGCCCGCCCGCGAACTCGCTCAGCAAGCCAGCGAGTTGATGAAGCGAGTGGTGGCCGAAGTGTCGAAGGTCGTCGTCGGGGCCGACAAGATAACCGAGCAGTTACTCATCGCGCTGCTCGCCGGCGGCCACGTCCTGCTCGAAGGCGTGCCCGGCGTGGCGAAGACGACGCTCTCGAAGGTCTTCGCGAAGCTGCTCGGCTGCGACTATCAGCGCATCCAGTTCACGCCGGACCTGCTGCCGTCGGACGTGACGGGCACGTCGATCTACGACCGCAACAAGGGGGACTTCGTCCTCCGCCGCGGCCCGATCTTCTGCCAGGTGCTGCTGGCCGACGAGATCAACCGTGCCCCGGCGAAGACGCAGTCGTCGCTGTTGGAGGCGATGCAGGAGCATCAGTGTACGGTGGACGGCCAGACGCTGCCGCTGCCCCGGCCGTTCATGGTAATGGCCACGCAGAACCCGATCGAACAAGAGGGCGTGTACCGGCTGCCGGAAGCGCAACTCGACCGCTTCCTGATCCGCGTCGAGATGGGCTACCCCGGCTTCGAGCACGAGGTGAACCTGCTGAAGCTGCACAACAAGCCGGTCGGCGACGTGGCCCCGATGTTCGACCCGGAACTCATCCTGAACCTGCAATCGAAGCTGCCATCCGTGTTCGGCGGCGACGTGCTGTACCACTACATCGTGAGTCTGGCAGAAGCCTCGCGGCGGCACCCCGACGTGTCGCTGGGGGCCAGCCCGCGGGCGGCACTGAGCCTCATGCGCTGCGCGCGGGCACGGGCGGCGTTGAAGGGCCACCACTACTTCACGCACGCGGACGTGCAGGCCGTCGCGCTCGGCGTGTTGGGCCATCGCCTGATCCTGCGGCCGGAGGCCGAGATCGAGGGCCGCGACGTGGGCGACGTGGTGAAGGACATCCTCGGCGAAGTCGAAGTGCTGACGACGTTGCGATAAAATGGCGAGCGGCCCGGCGTAAGCGGGCCGCTCGCCGAGAGCCGGTCTTCCAGCCTGAAGGGTCGGTTCTGTCAGCCCAGGCCGAAGGCCTGGGTGACGGCGGCGACAGGTGGATTCCGGCCCTGAAAGGGACGTTCGTGAGCCGCCATTTCAGGGCGGGTTGCTGATGGGTGGTCGTCGTCGTACCCAGGCCTGCGCTTCGCTCCGACCTGGGCTGGTAGAACGGGCCTTTCAGGCCCGAAGATCATCGATCAGACCGGAGTTTCCCCCTTGCTGACCTCGCGCGGATGGTGGACGGTCGCGGTTGCGATGGTGCTGGTTCTCCTCGGCCTCACCGGCCTCGGGGACATTGCGCCGGCCATTCCCATCCTCGGCCTCACCCTCGTCGCGTGGTTCGCCGTCGAGTGGCTCGTCTTCAGCTACCGATTCCGCAACGCGCTCCCCCGGCTCGAAATTGAGCGCGAAATCCTCCAGGGCGGTCGGCCCGTCGCGTCGGCGTGGGCGAAGGCCCCGTGCACCGTTCGCGTCACGCTCACCAACCGCGGGGCGTCGCGGTGGCCGCTCGTGTTCCTGCGGGATCGCGTGCCGGAAGGGCGGAAGGTGCGATCCGGCAGCAACCGACTCGTGACCGATCTGAAGCCCGACGAACCTGTCGAAATGGAGTACGAACTGCGGTCGTCGGCCGCCGGGCTGTTCCGGTTCGAGGGCGTGGACGTGCGGCTGATCGACCTCGCCGGACTGTTCTACCGTCGCGTGTTCGTTCGCTCGCCGCTCGATGTTCTGGTGCTGCCGCCGCTGACCGACCAGGAGGGGAAGCAGCGGGCCGACAAACGCATGAACACGCTGCCACCGCCCGGCCTGCACCGACTGCGACGGGCCGGCGGTGGGGGGGAACTGCTCGACCTCCGCGAGTACATCCCGGGCGACCCGCCGAAGAGGATCGCGTGGAAGGCGTCGGCCCGCCGCGACAAGCTCATCACGAAAGTCTTCGAGAGCGACGTGCCGGTGCGGGTGATGCTGTTCCTCGATTCGTCCGAGTCGGTGCGGATCGGCCCGGCCGGCGACACGCCCGTGGGCAAGCTGGCCGAGACGGCGTCCGGCATCGCGCAGGCCGCGGCCGCTTCCCGCGACCTCGTCGGCCTCACGCGGTTCGACGAAACCGCCAGCGACGTGCTGACCCCGGCCCGCACGCAGGTTCACACGATCCGCCTGCTCGGCAAGCTCGCGGAGGCGGCGGCGAAGCTGCCCAACCCCGGCCCCCGCGATCTCCTCGAACTGCAAGACGTGGCCTATCCGCTCGCCCAGGAGATGTACCCGGAACTGCTCAACCACGAAGTGAACTCGCGGCCGTGGGTTCTGTACTGGCTGCCGCTGCTCGACACGCGGTGGGGCTGGCTGTTCGTGCTGCCGGTCTTCGTCTGGTTCCCGTACCTGGCGTTCGTCGGCTACTTGTTCGTCAACGGCATCGCCGCCCGCCCGGCCTTCCAGACGTTCAACTTCGTCGTGCGGCTCACGCAGGCCCTTCGCCCGCGGTTCCCGGCCGACGTGGGACTCAACCTGTTCGCCGCCCTCGCCACGTTCTTCCTCATCGTCTTCTGGCCGGCCGCACTGTTCGGCTTCGGCTGGTTCTTCACCGGCATCCGTGGCCTGCTCAACCCGCGGAAGGTGCGGATGAAGAAGCGGAAACAACTGGCCACGATCTTCGTCGCCCTCGACCGCGATTCGCCCGGCAGGATCGAGCACTACCTCCGCGACGACGAGTCGTATGCCGAGCGAATGGGCCGGTTCCTGGCCGATCATCACGTTCGCATTCCGCCGAAGCTGTACGATCACCTCGGGCAGTACCGCTACCGCTGCGAGGCGAAGGCGACGGTGCTGGCGAACGCCATCATCGGCTCGGTGGCCCGTGCCCGCGACAACGAGTTGTACGTGATCCTCGCCGACCTCGTGGACCTGGGCGACGATCTCGCGCCGATCTTGAAGGCCGTTCGCGTGGCCCGCAGTCGGCACCATCACGTGATGGTCGTCATCCCGTGGCCCGACGACGTGCCGCCACCGGGGGCAGACACGAAGGCGGACGGCGAGAAGAAAGAGGTGCGGCTCGACAAGCCGCTGAGCCACCGCCAACCGGGGAAGTTCATTCACCTGGCCCTGACGCGGGGCTATCAGCAACGGTACGAGAAGCTGCGGACGGAACTGGCCCGGCTGGGGGCCGGCGTGGTGCGGGTAACGCTCGACGACCCGGTGCGGGCGGTGCTCGACCGCATCGACCGCCTCCGCGGGATGAGGAGCCGCCGGTGAGCAAGGCGAAGTTCGAGAACCCGATCCGGGCTTACTGGCGCGTCCTGTTCGACGAGCGGGTGCGAACCTACGTAGTCGTGACGGCGGCGGCGCTGCTCGTGATCTTCGTCGCGCAACTCATGAGCGGCTCGCTGATCGCCGGGGCGGTGCCGATGGCTATTGGCCTGACGGCCCTCGGCCTGCGGTGGGTGGGCATGCCGGTGGTGTGCGTGGCCGCGACGGCGTACTTCCAGGCGATGCCGTTCGGCATCCCCATCGGCGGGAGCATCCCGAACGACCCGCGAACGACGCACTTCCGCATCCAGGACTTGATGCTGGCGACGGCCGTGGTGGTGTACTTGATTGCGCAATATCGCGTGTACAGCCTCGCGCACCTGGCCGTGCCGGACGAGCGATTGCCGCGCTACCGCCGCGGCGACGACAAGCCCGACCTGCGCGACCCGGATCTGATTACCGAACAGGAAGTGCCGCAACTGGTCATGATGGCGGCGGCGGTCGTCGTCGTCGGGCAGTTGCTCTGGTTCGCGCTCAGCGAGATCGTCCTGGACTTCCACCAGATGCCGCCGATCCGTGCACGCCAGCCGGGGTTGTTTGCCCGCGACCGCGACGCCCTGAACCCGCAGGCGAGTCGGTGGCTGCTGTTCGTGCTCGCGTTCGGGCTGCTGGTGTTCTTCGCCCGGTTGGTGTTCTGGTACTGGCGGCTGCGAACGCTCAATCGCGTCGAGGCGCAGATGGTGCTGGCCGACACTGGCTGGGCCGAGATGCGCCGCGAAGCCGCCCGCCAGGAGACGTGGCGTGCGTGGGGCAAGTATCGTGCGCGGCGGCGGCTGCCCCGGCCGAAGCCGAAACCTCGCGAACCGAGGAAGCCGTGGGTCGGGGCGGCGTTGATGCGGTCGGGTGTGATTAACGTGATTGCGGTCGTGATCGCGATCACGATGGTGGGCTTCGGCGTCTGGCTGTTCGACAGCCGGCGACGGTGATGAGATAGCCGCCGGTTCACCGGCGGTTTTGCGAAGACCGCCAGTAAACCGGAGGCTATCTAGGAGTGCTTCCATGAGCGTGTGGGTTCGCGAAGTGGCTGGGTGGTCGCTGGTGTTGCTCGGGCTGATCCTCTTCGGCGAGGCGTGCCTGTTCGTCATCAATAAGCGGCTGTTCTCTGCCGGGCCGTTCCTGTTCGCGGGGTTCGTCATCTTCCGCGGCGGGCTGCATCTCATCAAGGTCGCCACGGCCGCGCGGGCCTGCCGCGATGCCGAGCAGCCGGCCCCCCTGCGGCAGGTGTTGCGGGCCGTCCGGCCGAAGACGTTCACCCCCGGCACGCCGCGGGTCGGCGTGGTGCCAGGGCCGACGAGTGCCCGCCGCGACGACGACTGAACCGCCGCCGCCCGCCGGCCGCAGGTTTCCACTCGCGTCGCGAACCCATAAACCACGATTATTATCCCTCCGCACTCCCCCCATCGCCAGAGGCCGCCATGACCGATCAAGACTTCAAGCCGGGTCTCGAAGACGTTCCGGCCACCAAATCGGCGATCAGTTTTATCGACGGGAAACGGGCGAAGTTGGAGTACCGCGGCATCCCGGTCGAGGTGCTGGCGAAGGACAGTTGCTTCGAGGAGACCGCCTACCTGCTCATGAAGGGCGACCTGCCGACGCAGAAGCAACTCGCCGACTTCGACCACGACCTGCGGCAGAAGCGGGCCATCCACTATCGGCTCAAAGACCTCATCAAGTGCTTCCCGGCGAACGGCCACCCGATGGAAGCCTTGCAAGCGTCGATCAGTGCCCTCGGCATGTTCTACCCACACCGCGACGTGAAGGACGCGGCCAAGAACTGGGACGCCGCATGTCGGATCATCGCGGCCATGCCGACGGTGGTGGCCGCGTTCGCCCGCGTTCGCCGGGGCGAGGAAATCCTCGAACCGCGGCCGGACCTCGATCATGCGGCGAACTTCTACTACATGGTCTTCGGCAAGGAACCCACCCCGGCCACCCGTAAGGTGCTGGATGCGTGCCTGATTCTGCACGCCGAGCACGAGATGAACGCGAGCACGTTCACCGCCCGCGTGACCGGCAGCACGCTCGCCGCCCCGTACCAGACGATCGCGTCGGCCGTCGGCTCCTTGTCCGGCCCCCTGCACGGCGGGGCGAACGAAGAAGTGCTGCTGATGCTCGAACAGATCGGCAGCGTCGAGAACGTGAAGCCGTGGCTCGACGGCAAACTGGCGCAGGACGCGAAGTTCAAAGTGATGGGTCTCGGCCACCGCGTGTACAAGGTGAAAGACCCGCGGGCGACGGTGCTGCAAGAGTTGGCCGAGCACATGTTCGCGGAATCGACCCGCCCGAAGAATTACGAGATCGCGCTGGAACTGGAACGCCTGACGGCCGGCATCTACGGGGCGAAGGGCGTCTACCCGAATGTGGACTTCTACAGCGGCGTGGTATACCAGAGCCTGGGCATTCCGACGGACGTGTTCACGCCGATCTTCGCGATCGGCCGCACCGCCGGCTGGCTGGCCCACTGGCTGGAGCAACTGACCGGCAACCGCATCTATCGCCCCGCCCAGATTTTCGTGGGTAAAGTGGACGCCACATACACCCCGCTGGAAAAGCGGCCGTAATTGGTCCGAACCTTCCGAACTCGTAGCACGTCATTCGGGTGAAGCCCAGGGACGGCCGTCCCTGGGCTTCACCCGAATGACGAGTAGCTCGAACCCCATGACGCGAATCCAGACGGCACTCGAACAAATCGCGTTTGCCCGCCGGTACACGGTATCGTTGCTGGACACCATCCCGGCCGATCAGTGGTTCGTCATGCCACTGCCAGGCACGACGCACGTTGCGTGGCAAGTCGGGCACCTCGCCATGGCCCAGTACCGGATGTGCCTCGAACGGTGGCGGGGCGAGCGGCCGGAGGACGAGTCGCTCATCTCCACCGCGTTCCGCACACTCTTTTTCATCGGATCGGTGCCAGATCCCGACCCCGCGAAGTACCCGCCGGTGACGGACATCCGGGCCGTGTTCGACCGCGTGTATGACCACGCTTCGGCGGTCATGCCCGGCTACGAGGAGGCCGAGTTCGACCGCCCGCCGCTGACGCCGCACCGGCTGTGCAAGAGCCGCGGCGAGTGCCTGTTCTGGGCGTCCGCCCACGAGATGCTGCACGCCGGGCAGATCGGCTTGCTCCGCCGGTTGCTCGGCCATAAGCCAGTGTGGTAGCCCCTTCCGACGGACACGGACCCGCCATGCTCGACGCTAATTTCATCCGCGATAACCTCGACGCCGTGAAGGCCAACACCCGGAATCGCAACGCCAAGGCCGACGTGGATGCGGTGGTGCGGCTCGATGCCGAGCGCAAGGCGATTCAGAAGCAGGCCGACGAGACGAAGGCGAAGCAGAACGAACTCAGCAAGTCGTTCCAGAAGGCGACGCCAGAACAACGCGCGGCCCTGAAGGAAGAGACGACGAAGCTGAAGGAGTTGGGCACCGGATTCGACGCGAAGCTGAAGGAAGTCGAGGACGCCCTTCGCGCCGCGATCCTGCCGATCCCGAACATGACGCACCCGGCCGCGCCGGTCGGCAGCGACCCGACCGCGAACGTGGTCGTGAACAAGGTCGGCGAGCCGACGAAGTTCGACTTCAAGCCGAAGGATCACGTCGCGCTCGTTGAGGCGCTCGACCTGGCCGACTTCGAGGCCGGGGTGAAGGTGGCCGGGGCGAAGTTTTACTTCCTGAAGAACGAGGCCGTACTGCTGGAACTCGCGCTCGTGCAGTACGCGATGCAGAAGCTCGTCAAGCACGGGTTCACGCCGATCATCACGCCGGACCTGGCGAAGGTGGACGTGCTCGAAGGCATCGGCTTCGCCCCGCGGGACAACGCCGAGACGCGGCAGGTGTACACAATCGCGGACACCGACCTGTGCCTGATCGCGACGGCCGAGATCACCCTCGGCGGCATGCACCGCGACGAGATTCTGGACGAGGCGAAGCTGCCGCTGAAGTACGTCGGCCTGTCGCACTGCTTCCGCACGGAGGCCGGGGCCGCCGGCCGCGACACGCGGGGGCTGTACCGCGTCCACCAGTTCACGAAGGTCGAGATGTTCGCGTTCTGCACGCCGGAGCAGAGCGACGCGCTGCACGAGGACATCCGCAAGATCGAGGAAGAAATCTTCACCGGCCTCGGCCTGCCGTTCCACGTGATTGACACCTGCACCGGCGACCTGGGCGGCCCGGCCTACCGCAAGTACGACCTGGAAGCCTGGATGCCCGGCCGTGGCGACAAGGGGCAGGGCGAGTACGGCGAAGTCACGAGTACGTCGAACTGCACCGACTACCAGTCGCGGCGGCTGAACATCCGCTATCGGCCGAGTGGCCAGAAGGGGACTAAGTTCGTCTACACGCTCAACGGCACGGCCGTGGCGTGTACGCGGGCACTGATCGCGATTCTCGAAAACTACCAGCAAGCCGACGGCAGCGTGATCGTGCCAGAGGTGCTGCGACCGTGGGTGGGCAAGGACGTGATCGTGGCGAAGTAAGTAGGTCACTCGCTCCGCGAGTGACTCAGCGAGGTTGTTGAGAGGCGACCCGGCGTCTGGCATGGAGGAACTCCGGGTCACTCGCGGAGCGAGTGACCCACCTTCAGAAGACGCTCGCCGACCCACTCCATACGCTGATCCCCATCCTCTCGCATCCTGGCCTGGGTATCCTTCATGTCGCCACGGTTTCCGATTGCGCTCGTGCTCGGCGCGATACTCGCGTTCGTTTCGTTCGCACCCGATGCGCTCGAGCCACGAACCCGGGCGATGCTCGGCTTGCCCTTTTTTATCGGGGTGGCGCTGCTGTTCTCGACGAACTTGCGAGCGATCAACTGGCGAACCGTCGGCTCCGGCTTTCTCTTGCAACTGCTGCTCGCCGTGCTGATTTTGAAGGTTCCCGCGGTCTATGACGGATTCCGAACGATCGGCGATGCGATCCAAAAATTCATCGACTTCACCGATGAAGGGGCGAAGTTCGTCTTCGGAAGTCTCGCCGATGGGTCCAAACCCACCGGCTTCATCTTCGCGTTCAAGGCTCTGCCCGCCGTGGTCTTCGTGTCGTCGTTCTTCACGGTCCTGTACTTCCTCGGTGTCCTTCAGTTCGTGGTCACCGTTTTGGCGAAGCTGATGGTCAGGATCATGGGGACGAGCGGTGCGGAAACGCTTTCGAGCGTTGCGAATGTCTTCATGGGTCAGACCGAAGCGCCACTGATTGTGAAACCCTACATCGCGCGTATGACCAAGTCGGAGTTGTTGGCCCTGATGGTCGGCGGCATGGCGACGATTTCCGGCGGGGTGATGGTGGCCTACGTCGGCATGTTGAACAGCATCGGCATGGCCGAACAAGCCACCGCCATTCTGGCGACGAGCGTGATGGCCGCTCCGTGTGGCCTCTACATCGCCAAAATCTTGCTCCCGGAAACCGAGACTCCGGAAACGCGAGGCGTGGTGAAGACGCCCGTGGAGAACGTTCACGCCAACGTCTTCGACGCGGCGGCCGATGGTGCGAGCGAGGGAATGAAACTTGTTCTGAACATTGCCGCGATGCTGATCGCGTTCATCGCGTTCATCGCCCTGTTCAACCACCTGCTTGGCAAACTCGACGTGGCCTTGCACCTCCAGCAGCAGTTCCACTGGAGCGAACCCCTTTCCTTACAGATGATCTTCGCGTGGCTGTTTTCGCCCATCGCCAGCCTCATGGGCGTGCCGGGGGCGGATATCTCCAAGGTGGGCGAACTCCTCGGCACGAAACTCGTGTTGAATGAATTCGTGGCCTACACCGTCCTTGCCGAGAAATTCAAAGGGACGATGGACCCGCGTTCCGTCGCACTCTCCGCGTATGCCCTGACGGGCTTCGCGAACTTCGCCTCCATCGGCATCCAACTCGGCGGCATCGGCGCGATGGCCCCCGAGCGGCGCGGGGACCTCGCGAAGTTGGGGCTGCGGGCGTTGCTCGGCGGCTTCCTCGCGACGCTGACGAATGCGGCCGTCGCGGGGTTATTGATGTGAACTACATTGCCGTGATTTCTTGGAGTGCGCCGGCGAGGGCGTCGATTTCCTCCGCGGTGCTGAAGGGGCCGGGGCTGACGCGAACGAGGCCGTCCGGGAAACTGCCGACGGCCCGGTGGACGTAGGGGGCACAGTGCAGGCCGGGGCGGATGGCGATGTCGAAGGCCTGATCGAGGATTCCGCCGATCTCCGGGGCTGGCAGCACCTCGCTGAAGAAGCTGAGCGTGCCGACCTTGCGGGCCGAGTTGCGGTGGCCGACGAACGTGAGGGCCGACCCTTCCAGTTGCTGGTACAGCCGGTCGCACAATTCCACTTCGTGCCGTCGCAACTTCTCCGGCGTCTCCGCTTCGACGAAGTCCAGACCCGCGACCATGCCGACGATGCCGAGCACGTTCGGCGTGCCGCCTTCGAGGTAGTACGGGAAGTCCGTCGGCTGCGTCGGCGTGGATGAATCGCCGCCGGTGCCGCCCTCCCGCCACGGCCGCACGACAACGCGCGGTGCGACGTACAGCGCCCCGGTGCCGGTCGGCCCGAACAGGCACTTGTGGCCGGGGAACGCGAGCAAGTCGATGTGCATGGCCTGCACGTCGATCGGCACGACGCCGATGGTCTGGGCTGCATCCACGAGGAACAGCACTTCCCGTTCGCGGCAGATGCAGCCCATCTCGCCAACGGGTTGCACGGTGCCGAGGACGTTGCTGGCGTGCGTGACCGCCACGAGCTTCGTCTTCGGCGTGATCGCCTTCGCGATCGCGTCCGGGTCCACGGTGCCGCCGCCGTCAGACGCGACGCGAGTGAGCGTGATGAAGCCGGCTTCTGCCATCGCGACGAGCGGCCGCGACACGCTATTGTGTTCGAGGTCGGTCGTTACGACGTGGTCGCCGCGGTTCAGCACGCCCTTGAAGGCCATGTTGAGTGCGTCGGTACAGTTGAGCGTGAAGATGAACCGCTCCGGCCCCTTGCCGTTGACAAACTTATTCAGCCGATGGCGGCCGTCGTCGAGGGCGTATTCGGCCGCAAGGGCCATCTTGTGCCCGGCCCGGCCGGGGTTGGCGAGCGTGGTTCGGGCAAAGCGGTCCATCGCCACGTAGACCGCCTCCGGCTTCGGGAAACTCGTGGCGGCATTGTCGAGGTAGATCACGGGAGAATCTCGGTGACGGGGATCGTGCCGATGGTCTTCTTGCCGATGACGACCGGCACGGCCATGCCGGGGGTGTAGGTGTCGTGCGTTCGATACCCTGGGGTACGACCGCCTCGGGGTTGGGTGTACACTTCGACAACCCCCTGTTGAAGGTTCACGATCCAGTAGACGGGAATCTTGTTCCGGGCGTAGAGTTGCTGCTTGAACCCCCGATCCGGGGCCATCGACGACTCGGCAACTTCGATCACGAGTACCAGGTCGGCCGGTTCCGGCCGGCGTTGGTCGAATTCTTCCTCCGGACCGAACACGACCGCCACGTCCGGCTCCGGCATGCTGGTATCGACTTCTGCCGAACTTTGGACGCGCACCGTGAAGCTGTCGTCGAGCATTCGGACGAGTC
>JBBQCQ010000010.1:0-15676 GCA_038318835.1 Gemmatales bacterium
CCGGATTTTTTTGACGGGAGTCCTCACGTGTCGTTGCCGTCCGTTGCCGTGTCGCAATCCCCGGAGGAGCGGTTCCGCGAGTATCTCGCGAGCCGGCCGAAGCCGCAACGGTTCACCGAACAGCAACGCGAACTCGTCGAACATATCTTTCAGAAGCACTCGCACTTCGACGCCGAGCAACTCGTCGAGGAACTTCGCACCGCCGGGAAGTTGGCCAGTCGGGCGACAGTCTACCGCACACTGACGAAACTCGTCGATTCCGGGCTGTTGCGGAAAATCGAGATCGGCCAGCGAACGATCTTCGACCACGACTACGGCTACCCGTGGCACGAACACCTGGTGTGCGAACAGTGCGGCACGATCATCGAGTTCCAGCACCCCGGCATGGAGTCGGTGCTGAAGGACATTACGGCGCAGCATCAATTCCGTGCGGCCGGCCACACGCTGGTGGTGCGGGGCGTCTGCGCCGACTGCAACGCCGCGACCGCGGCCCAACGGCGACGCCTCGTGATGTGACCCGTCACGGGAAGTCGGACCTGCGCGGGAATCTTGAGCTATAGTTGCGACGGTAGGGAGGCCTCAGGCTCGCTCGGTTTTGCTCGTATGCAACTTTTCTGTCCCGATTGTCAGACAGCATTCGCCGGCACGCCGCTTTGTCCGAAGTGTGGCGTGCGGTTGATCGCGCCCCAGGAGTCGTTCGTTCGCGCGGTCGTGGTTCCCACTCAGGAACTGCCCGACCCGGTCCAGACGACGTTCCTCGGCCGCGTCGTTCTCGGCACGGTCTCGGCCCTCGGGCTGTTCCTCGCGTTGCGGGAATTCGCCCTCGCCTTCCACGGCGGCGGGATCATCGACGTGTTCACACTGTGCGGCCTGCGACTGGCGGCCGTCGCGGCGGGTGGGCTGCTCACCGGGGCGGGGCGGGCCAACGGTGCCCAGCCGGGCTTCGCGGCAGGTTTGTTCGCCGGCGTCCTGCTCACCGCGCACGATGTGGTCCTGTCGGGCGGCACCGAGTTGTGGTGGCCGATCGGCCTGGCTGTCGGCTTCCCCCTCGTCGCCGGGGCAACGGGGCGGATCGGCTCCCGCATCTGGCCGGCCCCGATGGACCTGCCGCAGGTCGCCACGCCGTCGGCCGTGACCGCCTCGCGAGCCAGCACCTTGAGCCGCCTGTCCGAATCCACCGACACTCGCCGCGGCGAACGCCCCACCGTCTGGCTGCGCATCCTCATTGGCGGCCTCATCGCGTTCGCGGCCGTTGTTGCTTCCGACCAGATTCGCCTCTTTCTGGCGAAGGCGTCGAGCGGCCTGTTCAACACTGGCGGGGTGAACCGAGCCGCGGCCGTGGGGGCGCAGATCGCGGCCATCATCCTCGTCCTCGGCGGGATGGTCGCCGGGGCGAACACCGGGGCCGGCCTGCGGCACGGCTTCTACACCGCTCTGTTCACTGCCCTCAACTTGTTCGGTGCGGTCCTCGTCCGCGGCACACCGGACTACCCACCCATCACCGGCCTGTTCGCGTATCTCGACATGCCCATCCAGTCGTTCTTCAACCCACAATCGGCCGCCGTCATTCTTGCGTTCCTGATCGGCCTCGTCACCGCGGGCGGGTGGCTCGGCGGGCAACTCTTCCCGCCGCTTGCCCCGGCCTGGATGCGGAAGCGAAAGCTCCATCAGCAAAGCTGAGCATTCGCGCGAATCGATCGAGCATTTTTCACACGTCCACCCCTAGCGAACCCACCCGACGATTCGGTACAATCGGTGCTACCGCACCCTCAGCCCTCGCCCCGACGGCACGCTGCCCTGGAGGCCGCACCAATGCCTAGCCCTTTCCCCGGCATGGACCCGTTCCTCGAAGACGCGACCGTGTGGGCCCAGTTCCAAAAGCAGTTCGTGTCCGGGTTGTACCACATTCTGCTGCCCAGCCTCGTCGATCGGTATCGTGCCCGCATCGGCGTGCGGTCGTATGTCGTCGAGATGCCACTGTTCACGTCGGTCTTGAGGGAACCGCACGACGAGCAGTTCGTCGAAATCCGCGAGCGAGCCGATGGGCAACTCATTACGCTCATCGACGTGGTCAGCCCGGCCAACAAAACCACGACGGCCGGCCGGGCGGCGTACCACGCCACGCGTCAGCTCATCCTCGGTCCACGGGCGGCGGCCCTGGAAATCGATTTGGTCACGCAGGGCGAGCCGTTGCTCGACTTCGCCCGCGACTCGCTGCCGGACCACGACTACACCTTCACCGTGACGCGGGCCAACACCCCCGGCAAGTTCGAGATTTACTCGACCACTGTGCAGAAGCGACTGCCGAAGTTCAAGCTCCCGCTCGCTGCCGCCGACCGCGATGCGATGCTCGACCTGCAAGATGTCTTCCGCCGGGCCTACGACCTCGGCGCGTTCCAGAAGCGGATCGACTATTCGCACCCGCTGCCGTCGGCCGTGAAACTCTCGGACCTAAACCGCCTGTGGACCGATCTACTGCTCAAGCAGTGCAAACTGAAACCGTAGCACGTTGGTCGGGGGCGTGAAATCCTTGTCGGGGGCTTAAATCGTAAGGGCGAATCACCGCCCCAGCGATAATTTCGCGCGCCGGCTCAGACGAGTTTTATCGGATTTGTCGAATCGCCTTTCCTGTCGATAATGGCGATCTAAACTCATCGCAGAACGTGTCCCGCTCACCCACCACGTTTTCCTGTCACCCCGTGTCGGGTCGAGCCAGCGGCTTCAACCGGGTTCTGTCATGGCCATTCGCACGACCAGCACCAGCGACGGAGTGAAGACTCCGGTCCCGCTCCCTCACTTGCTCCGCAAGTTGCTCGCCGCCTCGATCATCCCGCCCGGCGACTGGGAAGTTTCGACGCCCGAAGACCGCGAGGCCATTCTCGCTGCCCCGGACGACGACGGCCTGCTGAACGCCCTCCTCGCAACGAACCTGCTCACGCCCTTCCAACTCGGCCGCCTTCGCACCAACGAATCGCACACGCTCATCCTCGGCAACTATCGCATCCTGGAGAAGATCGGCGCGGGCGGCATGGGCGTCGTCTTCCGGGCCGAGCACGTCAAGCTTCGCAAGCCCGTGGCCGTGAAGGCGCTGTTCATCGACGGTGAGAAGAACCGCCGCGCGCTCGATCGCTTCTTCAACGAAGTGCTGGCCGTCACGCGGTTGAAGCACCCGCACATCGTCGCGGCCGTGGATGCCGGCGAGCAACCGGGGGCCGGACCGAATGGCGCGCCCGTCCCGTACTTGGTCATGGAGTACGTGGCCGGCAGCAACCTCGAAGACGCGGTGACCGACAAGGGGCCGCTGAAGATCGAGCAATCGTGCCTGGTCGCCCATCAGGTGGCCGACGCGCTCACGGAAGCTCACCGCCAGGGGTTGATCCACCGCGACGTGAAACCGGGCAACGTCATCCTGACGCCCGACGGCACGGCCAAGTTGCTCGACTTCGGCGTGGCCCGCCTGCCCACACCCGACGACCGCCTGACGAAGGACGGCGCACGGCTCGGCACCATCGGGTACATGGCCCCGGAACAGGTCCGCAACGCCCGCGCCGTGGACTCCCGGGCGGACATCTTCGGCCTCGGGGCCACGCTGTTCTTCATGCTCACGGGCCGCGACCCGTTCGATCCGCCGGTCGGCTCGGCTGGGGCACTGCATCCGCCGTCGGCCCGCGATTTCCGGTCGGACGTGCCCGACGCGCTGAACGCCGTGCTGATGAAGTTGATGGCCCTGAACCCGGCCGACCGCGTGCCGACGGCCGAGGCCGCCATGCGGGAACTGCTGCCGTTCTTGAAGTCGATCACCCGGCCGACGGGCATGTCGGCCCAGGACGTGGAACTGTCGGCCGAGTCGCTCGCCGACACGACCCCCGATGGCGTGCCCGACGCGGCCCCGGTGCCGCACCAAATTTTGATCGTCGACGATCAGGCGGACATCCGCCGCGTGTGCAAACTTGCCCTGGCCGGCGACGGGGCACGGTGCGACGAAGTCGGCACCGGCACCGACGCCGTTACGAAAGTTTCCGAAACGGATTACGATCTGGTCCTGCTCGATGTGGACCTGCCCGGCCTGAACGGCGAGCAGGTGCTGCGGAAGATTCGCCAAAGCCCACCGTCGCCGAACATCAAGGTGATCATGCTCTCTGGCCGCACGAGCGGCGACGAACTCTCCCGCCTGATGAACGCCGGGGCCGACGACTTCTTGACCAAACCGTTCAGCCTGGTGCAACTGCGGGCACGGGTGAAGGCGGCCCTGAAATTGAAGGACGCGCAAGATCGCTCCGAGACGCTCAACGGCCACCTCATGACGCTGAACGCCGAACTCGAACGGGGCGTGTCGTCCCGCGATAGCGAGTTGCTGCACGCTCGTGGGGCGATGGTTCTGGCCCTGGCCAAGCTCGTCGAACAGCGGTCGGCCGAGACGGGCGGCCACCTGATTCGCCTGCAAAAATACTGTCGCGTGCTCGGCGAAGCCGCCCGCAAATCGCCCGCGTTCATCGAGCGGTTGACGCCCGACTTTCTGCATGTTCTCGAAGATGCGGCTCCGTTGCACGACATCGGCAAGGCGGCCGTGCCCGACTACATTTTGAACAAGCCTGGCCGCCTCGACCCGCACGAACGGGTGATCATGGAGGCCCACACGACCAACGGTGCGGACACGTTGCAAGAGGTCGCCCGCCGCTATCGGTTCGCCACGGGTTTCCTGCAAATGGCCATCGACGTGGCCCGCCACCACCACGAGAAGTGGGACGGCACCGGCTACCCCGACCGCCTGTCTGGCGAGGAAATCCCGGTGGCCGCCCGCCTGATCGCGCTGTGCGACGTGTACGACGCCCTGCGGTCCCGCCGCGTGTACAAGCCGGCCCTGTCGCACAACATGGCCATGATGACGATGATCGACGCCTCTCCCGGCCACTTCGACCCGAGCCTGGTGCCCGTGTTCCGCAGCGTCGCCGACAAGTTCGACGAAGTCTTCCGCGAGACATCCGAGTAACCACCCCATCGCACGACCGTCCGGTTTCGTACGATAGCCCCGATGCCACTCGCAACATTCACGCCGACTCAACTCCTCGCCATCATCGACCGCCTGCCGCGGGCGCGGTTGGCCCACCTGCCGACGCCGCTCGAAGAAGCCCCGCGGTTCGCCGCGATGATCGGTGACGCTCGCGTCTTCCTGAAGCGGGACGACTGCACGGGCCTGCTGCTCGGCGGGAACAAGGCCAGGCACAACGAATTCCTGCTCGGCGACGCCGTCGATCAGGGTTGCGACCTGGTCGTGTGGGGGGCCGGCGTGCAGTCGAACAACTGCCGCCAGACGGCGGCCGGGTGCGCGAAACTCGGCCTGGAGTGCCGCCTGTACCTCAGCCGCGGGCACTACTCGACCGAACCGCAGGGGAACCTGCTGCTCGACTATCTCGTTGGAGCGAAGGTCGAATTTACCGATGCGAAGATCGGCCCGGAACTCGACGCGTTGCTGGCCGCGAAGGCCGACGAATTCCGGCGGGCGGGGCGGAAGCCGTACTTCTGGCACCGCCCGCGGGTCGTGCCGCTGGCGGCGATCAGTTACGCCGTGTGCGTGGCCGAGGTCGTGCAGCAACTCGCGGAGCGGGCACTGGAACCGGCCGCGATCTATGTCTCCTCCTCCGGGGCGACCGGGGCGGGCGTGGCTCTCGGCGCGAAGTTGCTCGGCCTGACCTGCCCGGTGCGACTGATCTGCCCGATGCACTGGCCGTGGCACATCCCAACGGCCCTGGCGAACGACGCGAACGACGCGGCGGGCATGTTAGGCCTGCCGCACCGACTGACGGTCGCCGACATCGACGCGGACGAATCGTTCGTCGCCCCCGGTTACGGCTTGCCGTCGCCGGCCGGGCAGGAGGCGATGCACCTCTTAGCGAGGACGGAAGCGATTCTCACCGACCCGGTCTATTCCGCGAAGGCGCTCGCGGGGCTGATGGCCGACGTGCGAGCGATGAAATACGCGGCGGGGTCGGCCGTGGTGTTCCTCCACACCGGCGGCGTGCCGGCCATCTTCGCGAACCCGAAAGACGTGTGGCCGACCGGCGGGTGACGACACCAAACGGCGGTCAATGTCCGTTGGCAGATTTCTGAGCAATTTGTTATTTATTTTCTTGCAATCTTCGCAATGGGTTCCTTATACTGCTTTCACTCGCACCTCTTCCAATGATTTTTAGCCCAGGTAATTTGTCCGTTGTCGAGTTGGTAAGCAGACTCCGGTGACCGCGTGGGTCGATCGATCCTGATGTTCAAATACTCCATTTGAATGTTCGGGGGTTCGATTACGTCGGGTGCCGTCGGTCTTCTCCATCGTGATCGATGCGGCGGTATCGACTCGTGATCGTCCGGTCTTTCGCGTTCTTACCACCCTCTCAGTCAGGGTCATTTCATTCCATTTTGTCGGGAGGTCGTATGCGCCGTTCCTACTCACGGAAGCGTTCCGGGTTCACACTCATTGAGTTGTTGGTGGTGATCGCCATCATCGCCATCCTGATTGGCCTGCTGTTACCGGCCGTTCAAAAGGTTCGGGACGCCGCCGCCCGCACCCAGTGTATCAACAACTTGAAGCAGCAGGGCCTCGCCCTGCACGGCTACCACGACGCCAACAACAAGCTGCCGAACGGCAACTCGCCCTTCAACATCGGGAGCACCTACTACTACGACAAGGCCCCGTTCGAGGGTTCGTGGTCGTGGATGATTCAGGTCGCCCCGTTCATCGAGCAGGACGCGGTCTACAAGCAGGCCAAGACCTACGCCACCACGGTCGATAACTACTCATGGGCGAATCCCATGTGTGCACAGATTCTGAAGATGTACGTCTGCCCGGCCGACCCACGAGGCCTCCAGAAGTACAGCGGCGCATCGTCCGGGATCGCGGACCAGGCGCTGACCTGCTACCTGGGGAACTCGGGCACCACGTCGGCGGCTAACGATGGCGTGCTGTTTCTCAACTCCAAGGTCCGTCTCACCGACATCACTGACGGCACTAGCAATACGCTTCTCGTTGGCGAGCGTCCGCCAAACTCGAATCTGGAATTCGGCTGGTGGTTGACCGCCTACGGGTACGACGAGAAGGGCAACGCCGACTGCCTGATGACGTCCAACGACGTGGCCATCTCCAACTATTTCATTACCAACTACAACTCCGCTCCGAACCAGCCGTGCAACGGCACCGCGGCTCAGAAGATCGGCCTGGTACCGGGCAAGCCCGAAATCGGGTGCGATGCCGCCCACTACTGGAGCTTTCACACCGGTGGCGGGTTGTTCCTGATGAGCGACGGGTCGGCCCGGATGGTCACCTACAACAATAACAACATCGTCGTCCCCCTCTCGACGCGGTCGGGGAACGAAGTCGTGAGCATCAACTAACACCACCCTCTCCTGGCGTTTCCTCGTGGCCGGGGTGTAGACTACCCCGGCCACTTTTTCCTTCCTCCATCATCCCCCATGTCGGAGATTGTCATGAATCGATTGGTGGTGTGGTGTTTGTTCGTGCTCGGCACGGCCAGCACGATTGGGTGTTCGTCGGACAGCCCCGCCCCGACCGCCGGGGCGGCTGCCGCCCCCGCTCCGGCGCCCCAAGACTCCGGGGCCGGTAAGACCGTGGCTGGTAAAGGCCGAATCCCGGCCAAGAAGTAACCGTGACCGATGGTGCCCTACAAGACTCGCCGCCGGCCGAGACCACTCGGCCGGCGGTTCACGTTTCGGGCTGTCCCCACTTCGACCGGGGAATCGACTTCCGATCGTGTAAATTGGAGGGGGACTCCTCCGGGAAGACTTTCATGCACCGACTTCTTTTGTTGCTCCTGCTCGCGGGCACGGCCCACGCCGCCGACCTGCCGCGCGAACCCGACATCACGCCCGAGGATCGGGCGCACTGGTCGTTCGTGCCGCCGAAGGCGGGGGGCGGGTCCATCGACTCGTTCATCCGCGCGAAGACCACCCTCTCGCCGGCGGCGGACAAGCTCACGCTGATTCGCCGCGTCACGTTCGACCTGATCGGCCTGCCGCCGACGCTCGCCGAGATCGACGCCTTCGTCGGCGACACCTCGGCGACCGCTTACGAGAAGGTCGTGGACCGCCTCCTGGCGAGTCCGCACTTCGGCGAGCGATGGGCGAGGCACTGGCTCGACGCGGTGCGATTCGCCGAGAGCAACGGGTACGAAGTCGATGCCGACCGGCCGCACGCCTGGCGGTATCGCGATTACGTCGTTCGCAGCTTCAACGCCGATAAGCCGTACAGCACGTTCCTCCGCGAACAGATCGCCGGCGACGAACTCGCGGTGGGGCAAGACCCGAAGGCCGTGGCCTACTTGCACATTGCGACCGGCCTGCACCGCTGCGGTCCGGCCCACATGGTCAGCGGCAACCTCGACCGCGAACTGATCCGCCAGGAGTATCTCACCGAGATGGTCACTGGCGTCGGAGCGGCCGTCCTCGGCCTGACGATCCAGTGTGCTCGCTGCCACGACCACAAGACCGACCCGATCTCGACGGCCGACTACTACCGCGTGCAGGCGTTCTTCGCCGCCGCGCAGTATCGCGACGTGAACCTGGCGACGAAGGCCGAGCAAGACGCCTTCGCGCAAAAGTCGGCCGAGATCGCGAAGCAGATCGCCCCGCTGAAGCAGGAGATCGACGCCCTCGACGCCCCGGTGCGGGCGGCGGTGACGGCTGCGAAGCGGGCGGCCGTCGAGAAGAAGTTCCGCGACGCGCTCGCTGTGGAGGCCGCGAAGCGGACACCGGAGCAGCAGAAGCTCGTGAAGGAGATTCAGCCCGCGCTCAAGGTCGCGTGGGACGATGTGCTGAACGCGATGCCGGCCGCCGAGAAGGCAAAGCGGGACGCCCTGCGGCAGCAAATCTTCGAGATCGAATCGGCCCGCCCCCTGCCGCCCGCGAGCGCGTGGGCCATCGGTGACGACGCGAAGCGTCCGGCAACGCACGTCCTGCGGCGCGGTGATGCCGCACAGAAGGGGCCGGCCGTGACGATGGCCTTCCCCCGCGTGCTGACGCACAACGGCCCCGCGCCGACGACCCGCACCGAGTTCGCCGACTGGCTCACGTCGGCCGACCACCCGCTGACCGCCCGCGTGATCGTCAACCGCCTCTGGAGCCACTACTTCGGCCGGGGCATCGTTCGCACTGTCAACGATTTCGGCCTCACCGGCGACGCACCAAGCCACCCAGAACTGCTCGACTCGCTGGCCCGCGAACTGATCGCCGGCGACTGGAAATTGAAGCGAATTCACAAGCGGATCGTGATGTCGGAGACGTACCGCCAGACTTCTCAAGTGCGGAGCGCGGAGTTCGGAGCGCGGAGTGAAAGCCTGGCCGCCGTGACGGGGTACGCGGTTTTAACTCCGCGCTCCGCACTCCGCGCTCCGCACTCGGATGATCCCGACAATCGCCTGCTCGGCCGGCAGAACCGCAAGCGGCTGGACGCCGAGGCGATTCGCGACGCGATCTTGACCGCGGCCGGCACGCTGAACCGCGAGGTCGGCGGGCCGAGCGTGCGCGTGCCGCTGGAGCCGGAGGTGTACGACCTGATCTTCACCGAGGGCGAACCCGACGGCCTGTGGCCGATCACCCGCGACGAGCGGCAGCACACCCGCCGCAGCCTGTACCTATTCGCGAAGCGAAACGTGCGGCTACCGATCCTGGAAGCGTTCGACCAGCCCGACACGCTCACGCCGTGTACCGGCCGCAACGTCAGCACGTTCGCGCCGCAGGCACTCATCCTGATGAACGGCCCGTTCACCCACGACGCGAGCCGCACGTTGGCGGCGACCCTGATGCGCGAGAAGGCCGATACGCGGCTGACACTGCTCTACCGCCGCGCGATCGGCCGCGAGCCGACAGCGGCAGAGCAGAAGGTGATGGGCGAATTTCTGACGACGCAGGCGGAGGAGATACGCGGCCGGTTGCGGGCGAGACAACCCGTGAGTCTGCCGAAGGACCTTCCCGCCGGCATGGACGTGGCCGAGATGGCAGCCCTGGCCGACGTGTGCCTGGCGGTGCTGAACTCGAACGAGTTTGTGTACGTGAAGTGACCGGCGAGTCGCATGTCTTCGGCCCTGAAAGGGTCGTTCTGTCAGCCCAGGCCGAAGGCCTGGGTTTCGCGGAGCGAAGGGTTTCGGCCCTGTAGGGGCCGTTCATTCCGGCCCGCGGGAATGAACGGCCCCTACAGGGCCGGATCGTTGATTGTCGGAAACCCAGGCCTTCGGCCTGGGCGGACAGAACCGACCTTTCAGGCCGGAAAGGCCGGTCGCCAGCTGAGCCGTTACTTCACCCCGAACAGGCCTTTCACGCCCGGCACCCACTTCAGCACGCGGGCCAACTTCAGTAGCGAGAGCGTGCCGAACAACGCCGCCGGCACGGCCGGGCCCACCGCTTCGCGGCCGTCCACCGTCACTGCGTAGGCTTTCCCGCCGCCGGGAGACAACTCGAGTTGCCCGTCGGTGTCGGCTGCCACCGCGGCCGCGGCGGCTTTCTCGTGCGCCTCCAGCTTCGGGTCGAAGTCCAGGCGACCCCGCGGCAGGTTCGAGCTGCGAAGCTGACTGCGGATCGCCGCCCCCGGCACGAAGGCCAACACCATCGTCATCATTAGCAGGCCGAACAGGTTCAGCCCCATGCTCAGCGAGATGCCGAAGTGGAACAACGCACTGAGCACCACGTACACCGGCCGCAGACGGCCCCAGATCAGGAACGGCAGGCCAAGTTCCATCACGAATGTGAACACCACCATGAACCCCGCCATGCAGGCGTACATGGCTCGGTGCTGGATCAGCCACCGTAGCGCCTGCTCGTACCACTGGAAGTGGATGAGCGTGAACTCGGGATTGGCCATCGTGTCCCAGAAAGCGTTCGTGTTCCACCATGATCCGCCCTGGAGCTTCGACATACCGGCCGCGAGGTAGATGATGCAGAAGTGAACCTGCACCAGTCGCAGCCCGAAGCCGGCCATCACCGACTTCGGCGGTGCGGCCAGGAAAGCTTGCGTCGGCCCGTCGAGGGTGCCGGTGCGGCGGATGCTGTTCCGCGAGGCCCGGTAGCGGGCCAACAGGCGGTCCACCGATAGGGCTGCCCCGCTGCTGCCGATCATCAGGTAGATCAGCAGGATATTCATCATGGTGTCCATGCCGAACAACACCTGTTGCGTCCGCTGGATGTACCCGAGTGCGGCTAACCACGTGAGCACTGACGTGACGCGGGTGAACAGGCCGATCGTGAACAGAAACATGATGAACAGTATTACGCCGTGGGCGATGGCCATCTCGGTCGGGTCGGTGATGTGATACCACAGCGAGAACGTGGAGTTGCCGAGGCGGAAGGCCTTGCGTTCTTCGCAGTTCCACTTCTCCAGGTAGGCGATCTGCCGTTCGCGTTCGGCCGCGTCGGCGGGCAGATCGAGCAAGAACTCGACGAGCGCCTGGCGGGTGCGGAAGCCCATCTCGATCAGGTGATCGATCACGTACTTGCGTTGGGTCGAGTCGGCCGGGAGCACGGCCAACAGTCGCTCGATTTCTTGCCGCACGGTTGCCCGGTCGGTCGTCGATAGGCTATCGAGGAAGGCCGGCGGGATGCGGTCCTTCGGCTGCCGCAGGGTTGTGTCCACGTAGGCGTCGAGCTGCGGCCCGCGAACCTTCTCGGCCGTGTAGAGCGCGTTCAAGTAGTCGAGCGCCTCGGCCGGGGCCTTCTCGAAGTCGCGAGGCAAGTGGGCGGACATGCTCATGCTGTGCAGGCCGGTCATCGCGTTCACCGGCGTCGGCGGCTGGCTCGCCTTCAGACTCTCGTTTTGCAGGCGGATCAGGTACGCCAACTGCCGCTTCCGCACGGCCGGGTCGGCGTCCAGTTTGCGGATGAACTTCATCACCGCTTCCAGCCGGTGCGGGAAGATCGGCACGCGGGCGTAAGATACATAGTCCTGCCAGGCGTCCGGGCCGAACATCGGCGTCAGCATCGTGGGCGCTTCCGTCCGCTCCTTGCTCACCTCGGCCAGCGAGTACCACCCGTACTTGCCGAAGTACGCTTGAAGGTCGAGCACGTACACGGCGTGGACGTACAAGATAATCAGCCCCGTGACGATCCGTATGAAGCCGAGCGTCGTCGGGTCGGTCGGGGTGAACCAGAACCGTGCCCAGGCGGATTTCGGGGTCGCGTCGTGCGTCGGGGTCATGGCATCCTCGCTTCCCAGTTGTACTCGTACTTCGCGTGCTTGCTCATGAAGTCTTCGTAGTCGCGACCCTTGTCGTCCGGCTTCTTCGGTAGGATCGGCGTCATCCAGTACAGCATCGGGTCCTGCTTGTCCTTCAGCGTTGCCGTGCCGTCAGCGGTCGGCTCGAACTCGCCCAGGTAGTACGGTTTGAACCCGGTCGGGTGGTGCGGGTTGAGCCCCAGTTGGCTGAACGCGTAGAGGTTCGGGATGGGGTGTTCGAGGCGATAAATCTTGACGCTCACCACCTTTTTCGTGGGCGTGGAATACGCGTGGATCAGGTGCGCTGCATAGGACGGCAGCAGGTACCGGGTGATGTCATACCGGGGCAGCCTGTACTGGTTCGGATCGGTGTCTAGCGGCGCGTACTTGATCTCCGGCACGTTCGGTTGGGCACCCTGAGCGACCGCATCCCGCCGGCTTTTGATCTCCCGCATCTCATCCGATCCGACGTTCATCGGCGGCATCGTCCCGCTCAGTTGCTCGGTCAGCGACAGCCGACGGAAGTAACTCAGGCCCATCGGGTCCTTCCAGTTGTGCTCGCGGCTGGGCATCGTCACCCACTTCGCCTCCGGCTTGCCCGTCGCCGGGTCGATGGCGTCGTACACTACGAGGCAGAACAGGTGACTCGCCGAACCCGGTTCGGGCGAGTAGAAGTGATAGGCGTTCTTCAGATACATGAACTGGATGTACGGCAGGTACACCCGCGTGCCGACCTGCTGCGTGAACCACGGCGTCGGGTCGGGCCAGGTGGTGGCCAGGAAGATGCCGAAGAAGTGGTAGCAAACGGCCAGCGAGGCAGCGACAAAGCCGAACACTGGGGGTGCCCCGGCCACGAGCGCGCCGGCCAGACTCGCGTAGGTGAGCACGCGGCCCAACATGCGGGCCGAGTCCCAGTGTTCCGGCAGGCCGAACCACGCGGCCAGAGCAGCGGCCGTGGCCGCGACCAGCCAGACGGCCGGCAGGGTCGCCCGCATCGAGACGGCGGCCCCCACGGTCAGCGAGCCGACGGCGACGAGGAGCAACCGCACGCGGCTGAGAGCCGAGGGCCCTCCGCTGCCGGAGAGGTCCAGGGCGAGGCCGAGGGCGGCGGCGGCGGCAAGGACCGCGAGGCCGACCCCCGCAACGCGGTAGACCCGCCGCGGGTCCGCGGGCGGATCGGGATCGATCGGCAAGGGCACATTCGACATTGGGATGCACTCCGTGGGAACACAGAGCGCGACAGGGATATGCGGGCGGCAATCCCTGCCGGCGGTGTTAGAATACTCGATGGCGGCGGGCATTCAGTGGATAGAACGGTCCAATTTCGATTTCGTTGACGCCGACCCTAGCCCCCTGCTAACGAAGTGTTAAAATCGCCACATTCGATACAAATCCCGGCACCGAGTATAAACTCCCTAAATTCCGATTGACTCAGCCGCGAGAGGCAGTACCATCCCACTACGCCAGCTTACCTGGTTGCGGCGAACCGGCTGGATTATCCAGCTTAACGCTCACCGCCGCTGTTGGCGCAACCGATTTCTTTCACCGAGGTATGGCACATGTACAGTATGGTCATGATGATGGCGGTGGCTTCGTCGGGCGACGTGGCCTCGTTCGGCAAAAAGGGCGACGGCTGCTGCGGCGGCGAACCCCGCGCGGGACTGTTCGCCAAGCACAGCAGCGGCTGCAGTGGTGGCGGCCTGTTCAGCGGTCTCCGCGCCAAGATGGCCGCCAAGCATTCGTGCCACGGCAGCATGGCGGCCCCGGCTTGCGGCGGCTGCGAAGCCCCGGCTCCGGCTCCGGCCTGCGGCGGTTGTGACGCTCCGGCTCCGGCCTGTGGCGGCTGCGGCGCCCCGGCCCCGATGATGGTTCATGACAGCGGCTGTGCCCTGCCCGGCGCCCCGATCATGATGCCAGCCCCGGTCGAAGCCCCGAAGACGATGCCGGCCCCGGTTGAAACGCCGAAGCCGACCGAAAAGCCGAAGACGACCGAAAAGCCGAAGGAATCGTAAGCTCGACTTGCGATCTCGCGAACGGGGGGCCAACCGGCCCCCCGTTTTCGTTTCCGGTGTTGTGTTCGCTCCTGGCCCTCGCTATATCTCGGCCTCTGCCGAGATTCTGCCGGGAGGTCGGGCCATGTCGCGAGGAATCGTTGCGTTCGTGATGGTGATCGGGTTCGCCACCACCCTGTTCGCTCAGGCCAAGCCGACGGCACCGCCCGGCGTCGCAGCCACCGTCAACGGCGAACCGATCCGCCTCGATGAAGTCGACGCGATGCTGAAACGGCACTCGCCCGTCGATGCCCCCCTGACGGCCGCTCAAGCCCGGCACCTGCGGGCGGACGTCCTCAACGATCTCATCGACCTGCAACTGCTCACCCAGTTCCTGGCCCAGCACGGCCCGAAAATTCCGCCTGCGGACCTGGACAAGTACATGCAGGGGGTGGCCGCCGGTCTGCGAAAGCAGAAGAAAACGCTGGCCGAGCACCTGAAGGAAACCGGCCAGACCGAGCAGCAAGTTCGCGACGGGTGGGCCCGCGTGCTGCAACTGCAAAAGCTCATCGACGGCAAGACGACAGACGCGGAACTGAAGAAGTACTTCGAGGCGAACCGGGCCGTCTTCGAGAACGCCACGGTGCGGGTGTCGCACGTCGTCGTTCGCCTCGGCCCCGCGAGTACGGCCGGCGAGCGAGCGGCCGCGCACGACAAACTCAAGCAACTGCGGTTGGACATCCTGGCCGGCAAGATCGACTTCGCCACGGCGGCGAAGAAGCATTCCGTTTGTCCGTCGGCCCGCACCGGCGGCGACCTGGGCTTCATCACGCGCAAAGACGGCATCGTGGACGAACCGTTCGCCGCGGCCGCCTTCGGTCTGAAGCCGAACGAAATCAGCGACGTGGTCGCCTGCGACGACGGCCTGCACCTGATCCTGATGACCGCCCGCAAGGCCGGCACGCCGGTGGCATTCGAGAAGGTCGCCGACCAAGTGCGGGACGTGTACGCCGACGAGATTCGGCTAAGCCTCCTCGCGAAACTGCGGAAGGATGCGAAGATCGAGGTCTCGCTGCCCTAGTGGTTCATTGCGGCTGATTTCTGGGATAGAGCCTCTTGAGCTTGACGCGGGCGTCGGCGGTCGTGAACTGTGCTTTCCCACGTTGTGGTCGCACTTTCGGGCGAGTTTTGCCGAATTGGCGTCCGAAGGCGGGGTCGCGATGACAGCCGCAATTCGGCCCATCGTCGTTCCAATTCTGCGGTCTCGTCTGGATGTTCGGTCTCGGGTCTTCGGTCGCCGGCGTTTTCTCGGACCCCGCTCGACCCCGCCCGGCTTCGGCCCGCTTACACTCCCGGGCTGACCGCCGAGACCGGGCATGAGCGACGACCGCTGGTTCTACCGGGACGAAGCCGAGTGGGCCGCCCTCGTCGAACGACTCAAACGCACGCCGTGCCCCCACTGCCAGGCCGTCGGCAC
>JBBQCQ010000011.1:0-15563 GCA_038318835.1 Gemmatales bacterium
CACGGCGGTTTGGGCGCCACCGCGGCCGACGTTGGCCGTGGCGACCGACCTGCCGAACGTGGATGAGTATGAGGTCCGGGTCTACGACACCCAGTCAGGCCGCCGGCTTGTGGCCGTGGTCGAGATCGTCAGCCCGTCCAACAAGGACCGGCCCGAACACCGCCGGGCGTTCATGACGAAGTGTTCCGCACTTCTCGAACAGCAAGTCTCAGTCTCGATCATCGATCTCGTAACGGTCCGAAACTTCAATCTGTACGCCGACCTCCTGGACTTTCACGGCCAAGCCGACCCGCAGTTCGGCCTGGCATCCTCGCCGCTGTATGCCGCTACCTGCCGCGGTCAACAGGACGGGCCGCGGTGGTCCGTCAAGACCTGGGCGTACCCGCTGGTCATCGGCCAACCTCTGCCACGGTTGCCGCTTGTTCTGACCGACGAATTCTCGGTTCCGCTCGACCTGGAACCCGTTTACGAAGACACCTGCCGGGTGTTCCAGAGGAATTAGCCCCGCCCGTTGCCCCTGTCCGCGGGCTGGCTACACTGTTGAGCACACCGGCGGCCCGCCCTGCTGGTGCCTGCCCGGGTCTTTTCTCCTCTCTTTTAGGACGCAGACATGACCACGCGAATGAACCGTAGGCGGTTCGTGCAACTCGGCACGGCCGGAAGCCTGGGGTACTTGTTCACTGGCCCCGCTTTCTCCGTGAGTCGCGCGTACGGCGCGAACGAGAAGCTCACCGTCGCCGGCATCGGCGTCGGCGGTAAGGGCGGCAGCGACATCGACCAGGCCGGCAACCTGATGGAAGTCATCGGCCTGTGCGATGTGGACAAAGATAACCTCGGGGCCAAGCTCAAGAAGTGGCCGAAGGCCAAGGGCGTGTCCGACTTCCGCAAGCTGTTCGACGACGCCGAACTCATGAAGACGGTGGACGCTTTCACGATCAGCACGCCCGACCACATGCACGCCCTGCCGGCCGCGATGGCCATGCGAGAGAAGAAGCACGTGTACGTGCAGAAGCCGCTCGCCCGCACCGTCTTCGAGAACGACCTGCTCCGCAAGGTCGCCAAGGAGAACGGTGTCTGCACGCAGATGGGTAATCAAGGTTCGACCGAGAACGGCCTTCGCCGGGCGGTCGAGATCATTCAAGACGGCAAGATCGGCGACGTGAAGGAAGTCCACGTGTGGACCAACCGCCCCGTATGGCCGCAAGCCCCGGTCGTGGTGGCCCGCTACCCGGACGCCCCGGTGCCGGAATACCTCGACTGGCAATCGTACCTGGGGCCAGCCCCGGAACGCCCCTACGCGCACGGCCCGAGCAAGGGCAAGCGGGGCTGCTACCACGACTTCAACTGGCGCGGCTGGTGGACGTTCGGCACCGGGGCCATCGGCGACATGGCCTGCCACACCGCCAACATGGCCTTCCGCGCGCTGAAGCTGCAAATGCCGACGCACGTCTCGGCCACGGCCACCGATGTGAACCCGGAGACGTGCCCGAGTTCCGCCCACGTCACGTTCCAGTTCCCCGCCCGCGGCGATCTGCCGCCGGTCACGGTCCACTGGTACGAGGGGAAGACGAAGGAAGGCAAGAAGCTCACCCCGCCGGAAGACTGGGTGAAGAAGTGTCTGGCCATCGACACCAACCCGAAGACCAACAAGGGGCTGGTCAACAGCGGTAGCCTGGTTATCGGGTCGAAGGGGTACGCGTACTCGCCGGACGACTACGGCGCGACGGTCTACTTCGGCGGCAATGACGGGTCGCCGATGACGAGCACCAACGGCGGCACGAAGCCGGAGAAGTTGCCGGTCAACGGCAAGGGCGATCAGGGGCAGAAGAACGAGTGGGTCGAGGCCATCAAGGCCGGCAAGCCGGAGATGGCGTACTCGAACTTCGAGATTGCCGCCTACCTCGCCGGGGCTTTCGTCCTCGGCAACGTCGCCATCCGTACCGGTAAGGAGTTCGACTTCGACCCCGCCACGCTGGAGTGCAAGGGCAACCCGGACGCGGCCCAGTACATCAAGTACGAGTACCGCAAGGGCTGGGACATGCTCGAAGGCAAGAAGGCGTAACCACCCCACGGTGTAAAGTCCTCGAAGCCCAGCCGTCGCGACGGCTGGGCTTTTTTCGTACCGGGGTGTGCCATGCTCCTGCGGCTCGCTTTCGCGTTCGTCGTCTTCGCGCCGCTGGTGTGCGTGCTGGGGGAAGTCGTGCGCATGCCGGGTGCGTGGCGGTCGTGGCGGGAAGCCGACCGCGTGCTGCCCTTGCTCGCGAACTCTGCCGCCCTCGCGGCACTCGCCGGACTGCTCGCTGTGCCGATGGGCACACTGCTCGGCGTGGCGGCGGAGCGAGTGCCCTTCCCCGGCCGGCGATTCGTACGCGGCGTTCTCCTGTTGGCGTTGTTTGTGCCACTGCCGGTGTACGCGGTGGCGTGGCAGATCGTCCTCGGCTCGTGGCTCCCGCCGCTGACGCTCGAACCCGGCGCTGTCGTATGGCGGCCGTGGAACCAGGGGCTGATCCCGGCCGCGTGGGTCCACGGCATGGCGGCCGTGCCGTGGGTGGCGACCGTCGTCGCTGCGAGTCTGCGGCACGCCGACCGCGACCTCGAAGACGAAGCGACGATGACCGGCGGCCCGCGGCACCTGTTCCGCCATGTGCTGCTCCCACGAGTGACGCTCGCGATGGCGGCGGGGGCGGGGTTCGTGCTGTCGCAAACGGCCACGGAAATCGCCGTCACCGACACGATGATGGTGCGGACCTTCGCGGAAGAAGTCTACACGCAACTCGTCGGCTTCCCCGCCGGCGTCGCCGCCGCGGTGGCCGTCACGGTGCCGGTGTGGGTGGTGGCGAGTGGCCTCGCGGTCGTCGTGTCGAGGCCGCTGGCGAACCGCTTCTTTCCCGCCGTCTCGGCCGCCCCCGGCCGCCCGCTGCCGGCTCCGCGGTGGCTCGCCGTCGCCGCGTGGTTCGCGACGGCTGTGACGGGCTTGCTTCCGCTCGCGGCCCTCGTCTGGAAGGCCGGCCGCACCGCGGCCGGCTGGGGGTTCGCCAACCTCAGCACGCAACTCGAACGCACGATCAGCCTCTCGGGCGTGACCCTCGCGTCGGGCGTGCTGTCGGCGTCTCTCGCGGGTTTGTGTACCGCCAGCCTCGCGGCGTGGTTCTGCTGGGCGAACCGCGACCGGCCGACACGGGTGATCGCCGTCGCCATGGTGCTGGCTCTCACGCCGGGACCGCTCATCGGCCTCGGCATCAAGGAACTGATTTCGCACCTGCTCACGCTCGAAGAATTCGTCCTGCGCTCGCTCGGCCTGTCGCTCGATTTCCCGCCCGTGCGGTCGGCCCTCTACGACCAACCGTCGCCGCTGCCGGGCGTGTGGGCGGTCGCGGTGCGATTCCTTCCGGTGGCCCTCGCGATCCTTTACCCGGCGGTGCGTGTCATTCCGAAGGAACTACATGAGGCCGCGAAACTCGACGGCGTGAGCGGGTGGCGGTACGTCGGGTGGCCGCTGCTGCGAAGGGCCTTCGGCACCGCCACCGTGGCCGTCGGCGTGCTGAGCCTGGGCGAGGTGAGCGCAAGCAAGCTCGTCGTGCCGCCACACCTGGGCGTATTCATCCTCGATCTGTTCAACCAGATGCACTACGGCACCGAGGCGACCGTCGCCGCGATGTGCCTGGTGCAGATCGCCGTGACGGCCGCGGTCGTAGCATTGGCCCGCGGAGGAAACCCATGACCGACGATGCGACCTTCCTCATCTCCGTCGGCACGCAGGTCGTGCTGCGGTTCCCGCACCCGATCCCCGGCGCGAACGCCTTCAAGCCGAAGGGCAGCGTCGGCGAGGTTGTCGAATCGCCGACCGATAACAGCCGGGCGTACCTCGTGCGGTTCCTCGATGGCTCGGAGCTGCGCGTCAAGTTCGGCGAGTTGCTCGTCCGCCGGGCCGATCATTCGGTGGAAGAATCGGCCACGCCCGGCCCCGACGTGCGGCCGTTCGTCATCTATCAGGTGCTCGTCGGCTCGCGGGCGTTCGGCCTATCTACCGAGGCATCCGACGAGGACCGCCGCGGCGTCTACCTGCCGCCGGCCGACTGGCACTGGTCGCTGGTCAAGCCGCCCGAACAAGCCGAGTCGTTCGCCGACGGCGTCGAGGAAGTTCACTGGGAGATCGAGAAGTTCCTGCGACTCGCCCTACAGGCCAACCCGAACCTGCTCGAAACGCTCTGGTCGCCAGTCGTGCTGCACCTCGACGAGACGGGGCAAGAACTTCGCGACCTGCGGCCGTGCTTCCTGTCACGGCACCTGTACCGAACCTACTCCGGGTACGTGCTGTCCCAGTTCCGACTGATGAAGAAGCGGCACGACACGGCCGGCACGTTCAAGGCGAAGCACGCGATGCACCTGATCCGCCTGTTGCACAGCGGCATCCACGCCCTGCGGCACGGCGACATCCGCGTGGACGTGGGCGAGCACCGCGACGAGTTACTCTCGATCCGCTCCGGGTCGTGGACCTTCGCGGACGTGCAGAAGCGGGCGGTGGACCTCGACCGCGAGTTTCAGGTGGCCTACGAGAACACCCGACTGCCGGAGAAGCCCGACACGGAGCGCGTGAACCGCTTCCTCATCGCGGCCCGGCGAAAGCGAGCGACAGCATGACGATTACCCACGGCCTTGACCTGCCCGCCCTCACGTCGTGGGCCGACGCTCGCCGGCCGAATGCCCTGTTCTGGACGATCAGCGGTGCGCACCTGTACGGCTTCCCGTCGGTCGATTCCGACGTGGACGTTCGAGGAGCGTTCCTCACGCCGACGCGCGACCTGCTCGGCCTCTCACGGCCGGCGGACACTCACGAGAAGACAGAGGTGTTTGCCGGGCGGGAAGTGGACTTCGTCGCGCACGAGGCGGCGAAGCTGTTCGCGCTGCTGGCGAAGGGGAACGGCAACGCGCTGGAGAACGTCTTCTCGCCACTGGTCGCCGGCGGCGAAGCGTTCCTAGCGGAACTACGGCCGATCGCGGCGAAGGCGGCGTGTCGAGCGAGCGTCCACCACTACCGCGGCTTCTTCCAGTCGCAGCGGAAGCAGTTCGAAAAGGACGAGCCGAAGAAGGTGAAGACGCTGCTGTACGCCTACCGCACGGTGCTGACCGGCATTCACCTGATGCGCACCGGCGAGGTGGTCGCCCACCTGCCGACGCTGAACGAAGTCTTCCGGCTGCCGTTCATCCCGGAGTTGATCGCCCGCAAACTGTCGGCCGAGTTCGGCACGCTCACGAGTGTCGATCTGGATTTCCACAAGCGGGAGTGGAGCCGCTTGGAAGCAGAACTGGATGCGGCCCACGCGGCAAGTACGCTGCCTGAGACGGGACCATTCGCGGAGTTGGACCGATTGCTGGTGGAGATGCGATTGGCCAGGAGAGTTGCTGGGGGCATTCAGTTACACACTGACGAAGTGACGCCGGGCCGGGTAGAATGCCGGTCTGCCCCCGAAGGTTGCCGATGCCGTCGCCGTTTCCCGGAATGGACCCGTACCTCGAAGACCCGGCTCACTGGCCGGACGTTCACACGCGATTGATTTCGGGGATCGGCGACTACTTGGGGCCGCTCATCCGTCCGAAGTATGTCGCCCGTCTCGAAGAACGCACCTACTTCCCCGATCCAGACGATCCCGCTTTGACGTTGTTCATTCCCGATGTTCGTCTTGAACACACAGGCCGGCGGGCATCGAAACCCGCGGGCTGGGCGGCAACGATCGCAGCCCCGATCGAAACGGTCACGATGCTCGACAGCGAGTTTCGCGAAGGGCGGGTCGAGATCGTGGAGGTGGCGAGCCGGCAGGTCGTCACGGTGGTCGAAGTCATCAGTCCGGGCAACAAGGTGATCGGCTCGGCCGGGCGGCGAAGTTTCGTCGCGAAACGGCTCGAAATCCTGAATTCGCCCGTGCACTGGGTCGAGATCGATCTGCTCCGCGGGAACACGTCGCTCGATCCCCTCGTCCTCAACCGCCTCCGTCCGCACGAGTACTATGTCCACGCCCCGAAGGCGAAAGAACGGCCGCGTGGCAGTGTCTGGCTTATCGACCTCGAAGAGTCGCTACCGACCGTCGGCATACCACTCCGCTCGCCGGACGCCGATGCGCCGCTCGATTTGCAGACCGTCCTCGCGACGGCCTACGAGCGGGCCGGATACGACTTGACCATCGACTACCGGCGGCCAGCGATCCCACCGCTTTCCAGGGCACAGGCGAAGTGGGCCAGAACGCTACTACCCAGACGACAGCGATAATTCCACGTTACCCTTCCGCAGCATGTACGGCGCGAGCAACCCCAGGCCGGAGAGGTAGGCGAGCAGGCCGGCGAAGGCGGGGATGAGGTGGCCGAGGTCGGTGTAGCCGACCGCGAAGTGGACCGCGAGCGCCGGGGTGTAGCCGGCCACGGCGGCGACCAACAGCGTCCACCACAGCCATGCTTGATTCGCGCGGAGGCCCCACAGGCATGTCAGCAGTTGCACGAGGCCGAAGCAGATCAACATGCCGCCGAACGTCGCCCGGTCGTGGGCGATCAGCGGCAACAACTTCGGGTTCGCGGCCGCGAGATCGGCCGCCGTCGTTCGCATGAAGGCCAGGTCTTCCGGCACGAACACGACCGTCATGCCGAACCCGCCGATCACGAGGCCCGCCCCCAGCACACCGATGGCGTGGACAATCAGCACGAGTTGCCCCCACAGGCCCAGCCGCCAGCGGCGGTCGGTGCGCGTCGGTTGGCCGCGCGGCGGAACGGCCGGACCGAGGTCGGCGTAGACCGCGAGCAGCAGGAACTGGAACAGCACGCCGGTGACGAAGGCGTGCAGCACGTCGAGGTAGCCGTAGCCGAGGAAGAAGAAGAACGTGAGGAAGCCGACGCCTGCGGAGTCGATCACGGCGACTTGTGCCCAGTGCTGCCCGCGGCGGATCGCGCCGAGCGACAGGCCGGTGTACATCACGCCGAGGGCGATCATCGTGCCGGCGAGCGTCACGCGGTCGTGGGCCATGAACGGCAACAGCCACGGATTCACGTTGCGGAGTTGGCCGCACGTCATGCCGACGAACTGCTCGTCGTAGGGCAGCACCACCCGCGTGGCGGCGATGCCGAGTGCGAGCACCGAGCCGACGGCCATGCCGAGGCCCATGAGCAGCGTCCAGAACCACGACCGCTGCGCCAGCCGCACGGCCGGTTCGGGTTCGTCGCTGACTGTGCGTTCGAGGAACGCCGCATTCACCGTCTTCACCAGACCCGGCCCGGTGAAGACGAGACCGCTATCGACTTCGACGAGATTCGCCCCAGCGTCTTGCAGGGCGAGCGCGTCGGCCACTTCGTGAACGCCACCACGGGCGAGGATCGCGAACGCCGGGCCGAATCGCTCGCGGAGGGCCGCAACGAGTTTCCACGCAGACTCACGAGCCGTCGCACCGATTTCGGTTCCACCGCCCGCACCGGGAACCGAGCCATCGACGACCGCACCGGCCGCACCGTCGATCAGGGATAGGTCTTGCAGGTTCGCGACGATCGGCAGGGTCGGCCGGTCGCCGGTTGCCGAGGAAAACAACGCGGCCGGTACCGCGACGAAGGTCGCATACGGCGACACGGCGTTCACCAGTTCCGCGAGTTCCTCCGGCGTTTCCGCGGCGAGGCGAACGAGGACGGGCAGGCCGATGCAGGCGGCTTCTGCGAGCTTCGGCCGGACGGTCGCCAGCCCGAGCGGTGGGTGCGAATCGGGGAACGCGAGGGTTTCCCGTGCGTCGTGCCGTTCGACCCGCGGCGGGTACGGCGGTTCCTTCAACCCGACCGGCCCCACGTCGAGGAAGCCGACGCCGAACCGGGCGAGCGCGGGCAGGGCTACCGCTTCCACGTCCAGCCCCGGCCCGAGGCCGACGGCGGCGGGGAACTTCGTGCCGAGAATAGTGACGGCCAGTCGCGGGTCGGGCCGCATGTGGCCGAGCAGGTCGATGACCACGCCGCCGAGTGGCAGGCGGGCGAGGCGGCCCATGAAGCCGAGCGCGAACGAGCGGGCCGTCCGGGCAGGCAGCCGGTACAGCAGCGGTCGGGACACAGTGCGGTAAAACCAGTCCGGCATGGCAAACGGTTCGAGGAACGCGGGATCGTGAATCTTCCCACGACTCGAACCGAAAGGGAAGTGGCCGGGGCAACCGATTCGACGAACGGTTCGCCCCGGAGATCGGTCAGGCTGCCCGTCGTGGTTCGAGTTTCGCCCGCAGGTAGGCGATCTGCCGCAGGCGCACGTCGTCGGCCGCGTCGGCCTGGAAGGACAGCGACTCGCCCGTGATCTGCTCCAGCAGGCGGAAGGCCAGATGCCGGATGTTCGGCTGCCGGCGTTCGAGTGCTTCCAGCAGCACCGGCACGGCGTCGAGTCCCTTCATCGCCAGTTCGTGCCAGCCGGTCTGCCAGCTATCGGAGTTCAGCAAATCGACCATCCGCCGCATCTTTTCGTGCTCTAGCAACTGTTGGGTGGGCTGACTGAAACTGCCCGGCGCCGGGGTGCCGAAGGCCAACGGCGAAGTCGGCACCGGACCCCGGATCGGCGGCAGCAGGGGCGGGCCGAGGACCGGCGTTTGGCTCGGCGTAGGTACGGCCGGCGCGGCCGCGTCGCGAATCGGCGGGGTGGCGGCCGCCTTCGGCGGCAACAGGTTCGGCGGCACGGCGTTCAGCACCGGCGCTGCCTTCGGCACCGGCCGACCCGTGTTCGGACCAGGGGGCGGCGGGTCGTCGTCCGACGGATTCTTCCCCGCGTTCGTCGGCAGGTACGGGTCGAGAATTGCCGTCGGCGGCACACTCTGCGGGGCCGGGGCCGGCGGCACAATCCGCGACGTGGCCGTCCACGGAATCTGCGGCGGCGTTGCCTGCGTCAGCGGCACGTAGTCTTCCGCGAACGTGTTGCCGAGGTACTCGCGAATGGCCACCGGGTCGTTCTTGATGAACTCCGGTGTGCCGTGAGCGACGACCTTGCCGTCCTTGATGAGGTAGCTGCGGTCGGTGATCTTCAAGACCTCGCGCACGTTGTGGTCGGTGAGCAGCACGCCGATGCCTGCCGCTGCCAGGTCGCGGATGTTGTGGCGGATGTCTTCGGTCGTGAGCGGGTCCACGGCAGCGAACGGTTCGTCGAGCAGGATGAGCAGCGGCTCGCACACGAGGCAGCGGGCGATTTCGAGCCGCCGCTTCTCCCCGCCCGAGCACCGGGCGGCATTGTTCTTGCGAACATGTTGAAGATTGAACCGCGTCAGCGCCTGATCGGTGCGGTCCCAGCGTTCGCTGCGGGTCAGTCGGCGGTTGAGCGTGCGGCTCCGTGGCAGGGCTTCAAGAATGGCGAGCAGGTTTTGTTCGACGCTCAGCTTCTTGAAGACGCTCGACTCTTGCGACAGGTAGCCCATGCCGAGGCGTGCCCGGCGGAACATCGGCAGCGTGGTCACCTCGTTGTCGGCGAACAGCACCTGGCCCTCGTTGGGCGTGAGTTGGCCGGTCGCCATGCGGAAACTCGTGGTCTTACCGGCCCCGTTCGGGCCGAGTAGGCCGACGACCTCGCCGACGTTCACGTCGAACGACACGCCGTTGACGACGGTCCGCGAGCCGAAGCGCTTGACCAACCCGCGCACTTCCAACAAGGCCATGTCCGTGCCCCCGCCCGCCGTGTGAGTCCGTTCCACCAGGGCTTGTACCGAAGATCCGCGGATCGGGCAAGCCGAGTGTGACGACGGCGGCCGGCGTGCGTATCCCATCTCCATGAAACCGATCATCCTCGTCAACGCCGTCGGCCTCACGCCGCGGTTGCTGGAACACGCCCCCCGCCTGTCGGCCGTCGCAAAGGCGGGGTGGGTCGCGAACATGCCCGAGGTACTGCCGGCCGTCACCTGCACGGCACAAGCGACGATCCTGACGGGGCAACTGCCGAGCGTTCACGGCGTGGTCGCGAACGGCTGGCTGTTCCGCGATACGAACGAGGTCCGCTTCTGGCAGCAGTCGAACCGGCTGATGCAGGCCGAGCCGCTGTACGCGACGGCGAAGAAGCGGGCGAAAGAACGCGGGCGGCCGTTCACGTCGGCGAAGCTGTTCTGGTGGTTCAACCAGGGCGCGGACGTGGACATCAGCGTGACGCCGAAGCCGTGGTACGGCGTGGACGGCAACAAGGCATTCGGCGTCAGCGGAACGCCGCCGGACCTAACGGGGGAACTGGAGCGTCGGCACGGCCGCTTCCCGTTCCCGAGTTTCTGGGGGCCGACGGCTGGCCGCGGATGTACGGAATGGATCGCGGCCATCGCGGGGCAAATCGTCGCCGACGAGAAGACCGACTTAACGCTGGTGTACCTGCCGCACCTCGACTACGAACCGCAACGGCGGGGGCCGAGTGGTTGCGACATGCCGAAATTCGTGAAACAACTCGACGACGCCTGCGCACCGCTACTCGACACGGCGAACAAAGTCGGGGCGGCCGTGTGGGTGGTCAGCGAGTACGGCCACTGCGACGTGGACACGCCGGTGCTGGTCAACCGCGTGCTACGGACGACGGGGTTGCTGAACGTGCGGCCGGGGCCGTTCGGCGAGCAACTCGACTTGTACGACAGCCGGGCGTTCGCGGTCGTCGATCACCAGTTGGCCCACGTCTACGTGAAGGACGCCGCCGACATTCCTCGCGTTCGCGATTTGCTCGCCCCCCTGCCGGGCGTGGACCGCGTCCTCGTCGGCGACGAGCGGGGGAGCATCGGCCTCGATCACGAGCGGTCGGGCGAACTGATCTTGCTGGCGAAGCCGACGGCGTGGTTCGCGTACCCGTTCTGGCTCGACGACGCGGCCGCCCCGGACTACGCACGGGCCGTGGCCATCCACCACAAGCCCGGCTTCGACCCGTGCGAACTATTCTGGAACCCGAAGCTGTTCGCCCCGAAGTTGCGGGCGGCGCGGCGACTCGCTCAGAAGAAGCTCGGCTTCCGCACGATCTTCGATGTGGTGCCGCTGGACGCGACCCTCGTGCGGGGCAGTCACGGCCTGGCCGCGAGCGACCCGCGGGACCGGCCGATCCTGATCGGCCACGGCCCGAATCCCGGCGAGAGCGTGCCCATGACCGTCGTGCGGGACCTGTTGCTGAGCGCCCTCGACTTGGGTTAACCGAGCAGTTTCCGCAGTTCCTTCACGTACTTCGGGATGGCCACCTTCGGGTCGTCGGCGGCCTCGTACTCCAGGGCCATGTACCCGTGGAAGTTCGCATCCTTCAGAATCTTCACGTATCGGCCCAGGTCGGCTTCCGCCTTTTTGCCGCCGGCCGGCAGCACCTCCGTCTTGATCTGACAGACCACACCGTAAGGGGCGATCTTCGCCACGTCGGCATACGGGTCGGCCGTGTGGAAGTTGCCGGTGTCGATGTTCACGCCGAGGTTCGGACTCTTGATCGGCTTCACGAGGGCAAGCAGTTGTACCGGCGTGGCCGTGATGCCGCCGTGGTTTTCGAGGGCGAGCAGGATGTTATGCTTCGCCGCCACCTCCAGGCATTCCTCCATCGCGGCGATCACCCGCGATTGGGCCATCTCCAGCGTCTCGCCCTTCTCCAGGTTGCCCGCGAAGATGCGGACGGTCTTCGCCCCCAGCTTCGCGGCCCGCTCGGTCCACGCCTTCACAAGGTCGATCTGCACCTTCCGCTTCGCGTCGTCCTTCACGCAGAAGTTGTTCCCCACCGGCACGCCGGAGATGGCGAGCTTCTTCTTGTCGGCGTGCGCCCGCACTTTGTCCAGGTAGGCATCGGTCGTCTCGGCGAAGTAGTAGGACGTAAGCTCGACCGCGTCGAGCGGCAGTTCGGCCGCGTGTTCGATGAAGTCGAACAGCGTCATCGTCGGCTTCTTCAGGTCGAGGAACTGCCGATAGCCGTAGGCGGCGAGGCTGAGCTTGATGTCCGCCTTCGGCCCCGGTCGGACGATCGGATCGATGGCTCGAAGCGTTGGCGTGGCAAGTACGGCCGCACCGGCGGCGAGAAAGGAGCGGCGGGTGAACATGGCAGGTTCCTTACGGGAGGAGGTCGCTGACGGGCACGGTGGCGGTCGGGGCGGCGAGCGGCGTGACCAACTGGCCGCGAGCGAGCGTGAGGACGGTGTTATAGCGGAACCCGCGCGCCGCGGACGCATCCGCGACGGGGTCGCGGAAGACGAACAGTTGCCCGCCGTTGACATCGACGACCCAGTAGTCGGCGATGCCGGCCGCGGCGTACAGGTTCGACTTCGGGCCGATGTCGTAGGTCAGCGAGGAATCAGCGACTTCGACGACAAGGACGGCGGTCGTCGGGTCCCGTTGCAAATAGTCTCGCGGCGAACCGACGACGACAGCGACATCGGGCACGGGGTCGGTGTTCAAACTGGTTGCAAAACTCGACTGGATCCGGTTCCAGTACCCGGTGTGAAAAACCTCCCGCAGTTTGAAGTCCACGACACCCACAAGGCCGTTGTGTGGCGGGTTCGGATTGGGCATGTCCAGAATCTCCCCGTCGACGAGAATGACCGACCGCCCTTCCAGCAGGCCAGCGTCGCCCATGTTGTGGAACTGCTCGCACGTCCAACGCATCGGCGTCGGCACGAACGCCGTGGGCGGGGGGAGGGTCGGCGGTTGGAGGGTTGCAGTCATATGAATGTGAACCCCGGCAGTTAGGGGAGCAAGTCGGCGACGCGAATCGACAGGGCGGGGATGGCGAGGGGCGAGACACGGTCTTCCGGCCCGAACGCCGATTCAACGCGGTATGCGGTGGCGTTCAGGCCGGCAGCCAGTGGGGCGGGGTCGCGGTACACGACAAGTCGGCGGTTCACCAGGTCCACGACCCAGTAGTCCGGCACGGCCGCGGTTGCATAGAGTTCGGCCTTCGTGGTGGTGTCGGTTGCCAGCGACGTGTCGCTCACTTCGACCACCAAGGCCGCCGTTGTCGGATGCCCGGGCGTTGCGTCACGAACCGTGCCCGGCACGAGGGCGAGGTCCGGTAACGGGTCGCTATCGGTTCCCACGACGAGCGGCGACTGCACCCGAAGGCGGAAGCCCGGCAGCGCCGTCGCGCGAAACACTTCCAGGAGCAGTTCCAGGGCGATCGCGTGGGCCGGGTTCATCGGCCCTTGCTCCAAGATTTGACCGCGGAGCAGAACCGGCCGCCGCCCCGCGAACCGGCCGGTTTCGCAAATCGCGTGGAAGTCCGTGACGGTCCACAGCAGCGGCGGGATGAACCCTCCGGCGGCTGGACTGAGTGCAGTTGCGATCATCGGCAGGAACCTCCACCGTCACGATACCACTCGCGGTGATCGCCGGGCAAGGACTACTTCGTCAGCAGCTGCCGCAGCACATACGGCAGGATGCCGCCGTGCTGGTAGTAGAGCACCTCTTGCGGCGTGTCCACGCGCAGCAGGGCGTCGAACGTCTTGTCGCCAGCCTTGATCGTCACGAACACCTTGCCCGTGCCGACCTTCTTCAGGGCGTCGGCGATGCCGTGAATTTCGATCACTTCCTCGCCCGTCAGGCCGAGCGACGCGATCGAATCGGCCGGCTTGAACTGGAACGGCAGCACGCCCATGCCGACGAGGTTGCTGCGGTGGATGCGCTCGTAACTCTCGGCGATCACGGCCTTCACGCCGAGCAGCAGCGTGCCCTTCGCCGCCCAGTCGCGGCTCGACCCGCTGCCGTACTCCTTGCCGCCGAGGATGACCAATGGCGTGCCGGTCTGCTGGTATTTCATGCTTGCGTCGAAGATGCTCATCTGCTCACCGGTCGGCAGATACCGCGTCACGCCGCCTTCCACGCCGGGGACGAGTTGGTTCTTCAGTCGCACGTTGGCGAAGGTGCCGCGCATCATCACGTCGTGGTGGCCGCGGCGGGCACCGTACTGGTTGAAGTCCTTCGGCTCGACGCCGTGCGAGATCAGGTATTTGCCGGCCGGCGAGTCCTTCTTGATGTTGCCGGCCGGGCTGATGTGGTCGGTCGTGATGCTGTCGCCGAGCACGGCCAGGCATCGCGCACCGACGATGTCCGTCACGGCCGGCGGTTCCGTGCCCATGCCGACGAAGTACGGCGGGTTGGCGATGTAGGTCGAGGTCGGCACCCAGGCGTAACGGTCGCCGGTCGGCACCGTGAGCGCCCGCCAGTTTTCGTCGCCGTCGTAGACGCTGGCGTAGGTCTTCTGGTAACTCTCCTGCGTGATAGCCGAGTCGATCACGTCCTGCACTTCTTTCTGCGTCGGCCAGATGTCCTTCAGGTAGACTTCCTTGCCGTCGGCCCCGGTGCCGAGCGAGTCGGTTTCCCAGTCGATGTCCACCTTGCCGGCGAGGGCGTAAGCCACGACCAGCGGCGGCGAGGCGAGGTAGTTCGCCCGCACCTCGGCGTGAACGCGACCCTCGAAGTTGCGATTACCGGACAGCACCGCCGACACCACGAGGGCGTTGCCGGTGATCTCCTTGCTGATGCTCTCGGAGAGCGGGCCGCTGTTGCCGATGCACGTCGTGCAGCCGTAGCCGACGACGTGGAACCGCTGCTTTTCCAGTTCCGGTAGCAGGCCCGAGTTGGTCAGGTACTCGGTCACGACCTTCGAGCCGGGGGCAAGGCTGGTCTTCACCCACGGCTTGGTAGCCAGCCCCTTCGCGTTCGCCTTCTGGGCGACGAGTCCGGCCGCGACCATGACCGACGGGTTCGACGTGTTCGTGCAACTGGTGATGGCCGCGATCACTACGCTGCCATCGTGCAGTTGGCCGTGGCTCGCTTCGTGCGACACCGCCGCGACCATTGGCAGGCCAGTCGCCCGCTTCGCAGCATCCTTCAACTTCGGCAGGTTGTCGGCGAAGTTTTTCTTCATGTCCGTCAGGGCCACGCGGTCCTGCGGGCGGGCGGGGCCGGCGAGGCTCGGCACAACGGTGGACAGATCGAGTTCCATCGTGTCGGTGTACGTCGCGGCCGGCGTCGTCGCGTCGTGGTACATCCCCTGCGCCTTCGCGTAGGCTTCCACAAGGGCGAGTTGGTCCTCGGTGCGGCCGGTCTGCCGCAGGTACTTGATCGTCTCGGCGTCCACGGGGAAGATACCGCACGTGGCCCCGTACTCGGGGGCCATGTTCGCGATCGTCAGGCGGTCGGCCAGCGACAGTTGCGGCAGGCCGGGGCCGAAGAACTCGACGAACTTGCCGACCACGCCCTTCTTGCGAAGCATCTGCGTGACGGTCAGCACCAGGTCGGTGGCGGTGGCTCCTTCCTTCAGCTTGCCGATGAGTTTGAAGCCGACGACCTGCGGAATGAGCATCGTGACCGGTTGGCCGAGCATGGCCGCCTCGGCCTCGATGCCGCCGACGCCCCAGCCGAGGACGCCGAGGCCGTTGACCATCGTCGTGTGGCTGTCGGTGCCGACGAGCGTGTCGGGGTACGCGGTGCCGGCCTCATCCACGAACACGACGCGGGCCAGGAACTCGCAGTTCACCTGGTGGACGATCCCTGTCTCCGGCGGCACGACCTGGAAGTTGTTGAACGCCGTCTGCCCCCACCGCAGGAACGTGTACCGCTCCTGGTTGCGTTCGTATTCGAGCTTCGTGTTCTGC
>JBBQCQ010000012.1:0-15359 GCA_038318835.1 Gemmatales bacterium
CCTGAGCCGTCGCGAGGATCAGTTGCTCGGCGGCCGGGGCGTTGGGCGTCACGCTGTCGGTGACAATCACCTCCGGCCGCCACATGCGGATGGCGAGCGTCATCTGCCGCACGAGTTGCTCGGCCGCTTGGCCGTCGTGGAGGCGGTCCCAGTAGGTGCGAAGCTGGTCGGCCGGCAGGCCGTCGCAGTGGCCCGGCAGTGGGAAGGCCCACAGCGTCTCGGCCGACGCGCCGCCCGCGAGCCGGATCGCGGTCGAGAGCCGGAACGGGTCGGCCGCCCGTTTCGGGTCGGCGGTCGCGGCGTCGGCACTCGTGAACGCCACCGTCGCCGTCAGGTAGCCGTCGGCCGCCCCGATCACCGGGAACAGCGTCAGCGGCACGCTCTTCGGCGAGGCGTGGGCGGTCAGCACGGCCGCGTGGAGCTTGCCGCGGAGGTGCTTCCACGACCGGCCGCCGTCGGTTGTCTTCAGGATCGTGCCGAGTTCGCCGACGGCCCACCCGGTCTTGTCGTTCAGCATCTGCATCGCGTGCAGCGGGACGTGCGAATTCGTGGTCTGCACGTTCCAGGTGGTGCCGTTGTCGCCGCTGAACAACACGACCGAACCCGGCCGGCCGGCGAGCCAGACGTTGTCGCCGACGACGCTGATCGTGTGGAAGTCGCAGACGCCGCGGGCCTCGGCCGGCAGCGGCAGATCGACACTCGCCCACGGGCCGACCGGATAATCGCGGTTGACGAGCACGAGGCCGCCGTCGCCGACCGCGAATGCCGCCTTACTGTTCGAGTTCACGGCCCGCACGCTCCGCCCGCCGGGCACGTTCAGGCCGGCCGGCGTCATCTCGCCCTCGCGAATCGTCGCGGTCTTGCCCCACGCGCCGACGAGCATGCCGTTCTTGCTGTTCGCACAGTCCGCCGCCAGCCACGACCCACCCAGCGGACCACCGACCGACAGCCAGCTCTTGCCTCCGTCCGCGGTCGTGAACGCGCCGCCGGGGTACGCCCCGCAACTGTCGCCGGCCACGAGGCCGGTCTTCTCGTCGAAGAACTTCACCACGTTCAGCCCCGGCAGCAGGCCGTTGGAGATTTCGCTCCACGTGATGCCGCCATCGGTGGTGGCGAGCAGCACGCCGCTGCTGCCGAGGTCGCCGGGCAGTTCGGTTCGCCCAGAAATGAAGCCGGTGTACGGGGTGAGGAAGTGAATGCCGGTTAGCGTGGCCCGCGTGCCGGTCTTCTGGCGTTCCCAGGTTTGCCCGCCATCGATGGTGTGCCAGACGACGCCGTCGTCGCCGGCCGCCCAGCCTTCGCGGTCATCAACAAATTGCACGGCCCGCAGGGCGGCATCGTCGAACGCCGGCGGCAGGGCGGCCTGCGCGGCCAATGTGAGGGCGAGTAAGAGCGATAGAGTCAGGAAGATGCGGACCATCTCGGCGTTTCCTCCGCGGCCGAAGTTCGGGCAGTCTGGAGGAACGGCGATACCGAATAGCGGGGAGAAAAACTAGCTCAAGTTCGTCCCGTTTCGTGACGACTCCCGCGCTCCGCTCCGGCGACCCTCCGCGTCGCGGCTAAACTTTTATCTACACTGACTCCACCACCCACCGAGAGTCTCATGCGATTCCTTACGGAACTGTACCCGTCCATTGCCGCCCGCGTGAAGCCGCCGGTGTGCATCCCCATGGGCGCGCCGAAGTCGGTCGCTTACCTCGTCCAGGCCATGAACCTGCCGGACGTCACGTGCTTCCAGATGGACCTGTTCCCGGCTGCACGGCTACGCGAAGACTTGAAGGAAATGAACGCGACGGCCGAGGTCGTCACCGCCCCGGACCTGTGGGACTTGCCGCAGAAGTTCAACACTGTGCTGCTGCCGGCCGGATCGCACACCGACCGCGAACTGAAGCTCGACCTGATCGACCAGGGCTCGCACGTGCTCAACCCCGGCGGCACGTTCATCACATTGAGTGAGTACGCGAAGGACACCGAGTTCGCGAAACTGCACAAGAAGATCTTCGGCAAGTGCGGCCAGACGCCGTCAAACGAATCGGGCATGGCGTTCTTCAGCACGAAGGCCGACGAACCGCTCGACCGCCGCCGGCACGAAATGAATTTCCACGCGAAGATCGGCACCGGCCCGGCCATGGACTTCCTCACGCGGCCGGGCGTGTTCAGCTACGGCCGCATGGACAGCGGCACGCGGGCACTGTTGGAAGTGGCCGAGGTGAAGGACGGCGACACGCTGCTGGACCTCGGCAGCGGGTGCGGCGTGGTCGGCTGCCTGATGTCCACGAAGGCGAAGCTCGGCAAGGTGACGTTCATCGATAGTCACTTGCGGGCGAACGCCACGTGCGAGATCAACGCAAAGGCGAACGGCCTGACCGATTACGAGATCGTCACGAGCGAGTCGATGGTCGGCCTGCCGATGAACGGCTACGACGTGATCCTGGCCAACCCGCCGTACTACGGCGACTCGATGGTCGCCCGTCTGTTCGTGGGCAACTCTCGCGACCTGCTGAAGCCGGGCGGTAAGTTCTACATCGTCACGAAGATGCCGACGGCCGTGGTGCCGATCATCTTCGAGACGTTCGGCGAGTGCGACGTGATCGAGAACCGCGGCTACTCGGTCGTGGTGGCCACGGTGTGAACGCATGGGAAAAGCGGCACGCGGATGACGCGGACCGCGACGCGGACCGCGACGCGGATGAAAACCCGATCAGACCGAAGATCGGATGTGTTTTCTCACGCGTTGATCCGCGTCTTCGAATCCTGCGTTCTCCGCGTGCCGTTTTGAGGCTTTCGCTGTGGCCGAACGAATCGCGTCACTAACGCCGCGGGGGTAATGCTCGGGTTGCCACCGGCGTCGGACTTTGCATAAACTCCCTTCCCAGGAATGATTCGCACGCACACGGAAGTGGGCCGCCGATGACCTCGACGACAGACCGCGCCATCGACGCACTCGCACCAAAGAACCCAGGGAATTCGCGAATGGCCCCGACCGTGGACCTGACCGCCGTCGCCGAGCAACTCGCGGCCGCCCCGCACAACGACCGCATCGCCTTCCTCGAAAAGCTCCTCGGCCCTGCCGCGTGCCGGCAGGTCGGCCTCTACCCGTTCCCACCCGGCTGGAAACTGTCCGTCGTGATCCCGGTCTTCAATGAGGAACGCTGGCTGGAAGGTCTCGTGAAGCGGGTCCAGGCCGTGCAGATGCCGAAGGAACTGATCCTGGTCAACGACAAGAGCACCGACGGCACGCCGGCTATTTTGGACAAGCTCCAGAAGGAGTACGACAACGTTCGCGTGTTCCATCAGCCGGTGAACATGGGCAAGGGGGCCGCCCTCCGCGAAGGGTTCAAGCACGCGACCGGCGACTGCATCATTGTGCAGGACGCCGACTGGGAGTACGACCCGGCCGAGTACCCGAAGCTGATTCAGCCGATCCTCGACGATCAGGCCGACGTAGTGTTCGGCAGCCGGTTCATCGGCGAGCGGCACCGCGTGCTGTACTTCTGGCACTCGCAGGCGAACCACGGGCTGACGCTGCTGTCCAACCTGTTCACCGACCTGAATTTGACCGACATGGAGACGTGCTACAAGGTCTTCAAGCGGGAGGTCATCCAGGGCATGGACCTGAAGTCGAACCGCTTCGGGTTCGAGCCGGAGGTGACGGCGAAGGTGGCCCGCAAGGTGAAGGGCCAGTTCAAGTGGCGGGTGTACGAGGTGCCGATCAGCTACAGCGGCCGGACGTATGCCGAGGGGAAGAAGATCGGCCTGAAGGACGCCTTCAACGCCCTGTGGTGCATCGTCCGGTTCAAGCTGTGGGACTAGGCCGATGGCCCTGAACCTTTTGCCCGGCGAGTCGGACATGCTCGCCGCCGTCGTTGACAACCTCACCGACGATGTGGTCAAGCTGGTGTACGCCGACTGGCTGGACGACCACGGCGACCACCGGCGGGCCAAGTTCCTGCGGACCTACGTGGAAGCCGCGCGGGAGATGTGGCTCATCAACTTCCCCCACGGCTCCCGGCGGCTCGAAGAGTGGCTCGATCTGATCGGCTTCCGCCTCGTCGAGCAAGTGGCGATCGCGCACGCCCAGCAACCGCCTGCCGCCGCCGTGAAGCTCAAGAAAAAGCTCCTGCCTCTCGCCCGATCAGCACTGCGGATGAAGCCGACGGGCAAGGGCAGCCGCAACCTCGCGGGCGGGGCGAGCAAGATCGGCGGCCTGCCCGATCTGCCGCCGGGCTTCGCCTGGCCACTGGGCCGCGACTGCCGGGCCATCTATAACAGCAGTACCGCCCGCGTCGACGAACTCGCCGGTTTCGTGGCCCAGGTCAACTTCGCCGAGATCGCGGGCACTCAGGCCGCCCGTTCGCTCGACTTGCCGGCCGAGGGCGTGCTGTCGTTCTTCAGTTACACGGACGCCGACGACCCCGACACCATCGGCGCGATGGCCGCGTTCTTCCCCGACCCGTCGAAACTGGTCGCGACCACGCCGCCGCGACAACCGGAGGAAGGGAACCGCGCAATGAAGCAGCAGCGGTTGGTGTTTGAAGAGACGCTCGACATCCCCACCGACCGTTCCGGTGACCCGTGGAAGTCGGTGTGGCAAGAGGCCGCGGGTGAGGATTCGCAGGGGGTCAAAAACCACTACTGGGGGTTGAACCTCCGCAACCTGTTCGGCTACGCCCGCTCGACGTCGGGCGGCGATCCGACGCCGTCGAAGGCCTCCCGCCACCTGATCGTCCTCGACAACGCGTGCGGCTGTCGCCTGCACATTCAGATTCCCGCGAAGGCGCTGGCCGCCCGCGACTTCGGGGCGATCACGCTGAACTGGGTCGATTTCGACTGACCGGGGGTCGGGGTCTGCCATGCTGAAGCGGTTGGAACTCATTGGCTTCAAATCGTTCGCGGATAAGACGCGGTTCGACTTCGCACCCGGCGTCACCGCGGTGGTGGGGCCGAACGGCAGCGGCAAGTCGAACATCGTTGACGCGGTGAAGTGGATCCTCGGCGAGCAGTCGGCCAAGTCGCTCCGCGGCGGCGAGATGTCGGACGTCATCTTCAACGGGTCGTCCACCCGAAAGTCCCTCGGCATGGCCGAGGTGACGATGACCTTCGACAACAGCAAACGCCAACTCAACTTCGACGGCGACGAAGTGCAACTCACCCGCCGCGTGTACCGCGACGGGCAGGGCGAGTACCTCATCAACGGCACCCTCGCCCGGCTGAAGGACATCAAGGAAATGTTCCTCGGCAGCGGGGCCGGCCAGGGGGCGTACAGCATCATCGAGCAGGGCCGGGTCGATGCGCTGCTCGTTGCCAGTACGAAGGACCGCCGGCACATCTTCGAGGAGGCCGCCGGCATCAGCCGCTTCCGCGTCAAGAAGATGGAAACACTCCGCAAACTCGAGACCGTAAACGGCGACCTGAACCGCGTCCGCGACATCTTGCAGGAACTCGAAAAGAACCTGCAAAAGCTGACCGCCCAGGCCGCGAAGGCACAGAAGTATCAAGAACACCACACGCGCCTCCGCGAGCTGCGGATTCGCGTTGGCCTGCACGAGTACCGCGAACTGGCCGAGACGCTGACGTACCAGCAGGGCGTGCTGGCCAACCTGCGGGCGGCGGTGAGCGACGCGACAGCGCAGACCGACGCCGGCGAAACGACCGTCGGCAAGCTCGAATGGGACCTCGGCCGGGCCGATGAATCGCTGCGGGTGCAAGAGAAGCGACTGGGCGAAGCGCGGCAGCAGATCGCCGAATTCGAGGCGGCGGTGAAGTCCGGCCGCGAGCAGTTCGCGAACGCCGAGGGGGAGAGCCTTCGCCTCGGCAAGCAGCGGGCCGAACTGACGATCCGCCTGCGGAGGCTCGAAGGCGAACTGGCGAAGGCGACGGCCGAGGCGACCGACGCGACCGCGACCGTGGAGGCCGAACAGGACCGGGCGGACGCAGCGGCGTCGGCGCTGAACGTGGTGACGGCCACCATCACCGAGATCGCCCGGCAGGCCCAAGCCGACCGCGAGCAGCAGTTCGCCGTCGTCGGCCGGGCGGCTCAGTTCCACTCGTCGGCCCAGATGAATCAGGGGCAGGTCGAACGCCTGCAGCGGGAACTCACCCGCAAGAAATCCGAGAGCGAACGCGGCACGGCCGAGGCGAACGCCATCGGGCAGGCGCTCGACGACCTCTCGCGGTCGGACGTCGAAGTACAGCAGAAACTCGCCGCCGCCCGCGTTGGCCTCGCGGCGCTGCACGATCGACAGGCCGACTTCCGCCGTCAGGCCGACGCGATGCAGCCGGAACTCGATTCGCTCCGCGACCGTCGCAGCGCCCTCCGCGGCCGGGCCGACGTCCTGGAGAACCTGGAGAGTAATCTCGAAGGTATCGGGGCCGGTGTGCGAGCGGTGCTGGAGAAACTCCCGCAACCCGCGGTCCTCGGCCTCGTTGCCGACCTGCTGACCGTGCCGCGGGACGTGGCCGCGCTCGTCGATATCGCACTCGGCGAAGCGGCCCAGCGGTTCGTCGTGCGGGCCGACGCGGTGGATGATGTGCTGCATCAGTTCGCGGCACTGCCCGGTCGCGTCGGGTTCATCCCGCTGCAACCGCCGAGCGAGGCTGGCCCGCCATCGGCCGCCGACCTCGTCACCTGCGCCTTCCCCGACCTGCCGCGGCAACTGCTCGGCCACGTGCTCATCGTGGCCGACCTGCCCGCGGCCCGGCAGCTTCGCCTGGCGCACCCGCGGCATCGATTCGTCACCCGGCACGGCGAACTGCTCGAACCCGACGGCACGACCACCGTCGGCCCGCCGCGGACGGATGCCGGCATCGTGTCCCGTAAGAGCGAACTGCGGGACCTGCGCGAACAAATCACGACGCTAGAAGCCCACATCGTCGCGCTCGAATCGGGGCAGCTTCAACTGCGGCATCAGGCCGAGGCGCTCGATGCGCCAATCGGTGGGCGGAACGCCGAGATTCAAACGCTCGCCGGGGAGGCCGGCACCCTTCGCGACCGCATCACCGATCGGCGGCAGCGGCGGGAACGTCTGGTGGAACAGGTCGAACTCGCGATCAGCGAGGCGGCCATTCTGACGAAGGAACTGCACAAGGCCGAGGCCGCGTGGCAGGACGCTAAGCGGTTCGCGGAGGAGGCCGACGCGGAATCGACCGTGCTGCGGACGCGGTTGGCCGGGGCCGAGGAGCAGGTGCGGGCGGCCGAGGCGAACCGCGAAACGCGGCAGACCGAGAACACCGCCGCCCAGGTGTCGCTGACGCGGGTCAAGCAGCACCTCGCCGCCCTGCGGTCGCGGTGCGGCGAACTCGAAACCGAGACGCGGCAGCGAAAGATCGACGCGATTAACCTGTCGTCCGCCGAGCGAACAGTGCACGCCCGCATTCTCGACAGTCAACTGGCCATGCTCCGCGCGACGGCGGCCGCAGCCCAGGCTTATGCCGACAAGGAAGCCCGCCAGCACGCCGCGGCCGAGTGGACCGCGATCCGCGAGAGCCTACGCACCGAGCGCGACCGCGTGCAGGAGGAACTACGGACCGTCCGCGACGCCTGGAAGCAGCGGCAGGATCAGGCACACGCGCACGAACTCACGGTTCGCGACCTTGTCCACCGCCGCGACGGCATCACTGGCCGCCTTCGCGAAGATTACCAGGTGGAGTTAGCCGAACTCGCGACGCCCGATTCGCCCCCCCTCGATCAACCGGCCGACGAGTTGCAGGACGAGATCGACGACCTGAAGCGGAAGCTCACGAAGCTCGGCAGCGTCAACCTCGAAGCCCTCGAACAACTGGCCGGCGAGGAGGCCCGCGAGAAGGCCATCCGCAAGGACTTCGACGACCTCACTGCGGCCGAGAAGTCGCTATTGGAGATCATCGAGCAGATCAACACCGACAGCCGCCGGCTGTTCGCCGAGACGCTGAAAACGGTGACGGTCCACTTCCAGGAACTGTTCCGCAAGCTGTTCGGCGGCGGCAAGGCCGATATCGTCCTCGAAGACCCGGCCGACATCCTGGAAACCGGCATCGAGATTCAGGCCCGCCCGCCGGGCAAGGAACTCCGCAGCATCTCGCTGCTGTCTGGCGGCGAGAAGACGCTAACGGCCATCGCGCTCTTGCTCGCGATCTTCCGCAGTCGGCCCAGTCCGTTCTGCTTGCTGGACGAAGTCGATGCGGCCCTCGACGAGGCGAACACCGGCCGTCTGGCGGACATCATCCAGGAGTTCCGCGAGAAGTCGCAGTTCATCATCGTCACGCACAAGAAGCGCACGATGACGATGGCCGACGTGCTGCACGGCGTGACGATGCAAGAGAGCGGCGTGAGCAAGCAGGTCGCCACCCGCATCGACGACTGGCCCGACGAGGCCGAAGCCGCATAAAAACCGATTTCACCGTAGAGGGCACGAGCGGGCCCCTGTGGAAAGACAGAAGAGCGGTTAAAGGCCGGGGTCTGATCGCTCCTCGGTATTCCTCATGTGCCCTCTCGTGCCCTCTACGGTGAAATCGGTTTTTGCCTTTCACTTCGCGTTGACGCCCCACCTTCTCCTGTCGTACCCTTCGGGCGATTCCGAGGAGGAGACGCATGACGCCGGTCGACGCACCCCGATCCCTGCCCGCGTGGGTGTCGTACCTGTGGCGGACGGTCCTGTTTCCCGGCACCGCCGTCGATGATACGCGCGTCAAGCTCGTGTCGCTGCTGTTCGTGCTGGTGCTCCCGGCGGTGCTGCTCTACCCGGTGCGGTCGTTCCACCTGCTGGAACCTGACGAGGGCCGATACGCCCAGATTCCGAAGGAGATGCTCGACCGCGGCGAGTGGGTCGTGCCGACGCTGCAAGGCGAGCCGTACCTCGACAAGCCGCCGCTCATGTACTGGCTGGTGAAGATCAGCTACACGCTCTTCGGCGTCAGCGAGGCGTCGGCCCGACTGGTGCCGGCCCTCTGCGTTCACTTCACGATTCTCGCCGTCTACCTCGTCGGCCGGCGGTCGCTCGGCGAACGCTCCGCATTCTGGGCGGCGATGATGCTGACCGTCGCCCCTGGCTATCTCGCCGTCGCGCGATTACTTCTGCTGGACGGCCTGCTAACGCTCTGCGTGACGCTCTCGGTACTCAGCGGCTTCGAGGCCGTCCGCACGGGTCGCCTCAAACGCGGCTGGTGGATCGCCTCCGCGGTCGCGTCCGGCCTCGGCTTCCTGACGAAAGGCCCGATCGCAGAAGTTCTGCTGTTCCCGCCGCTCTTGGCGTTCGGGTTCCTATCCGCATCGCGGCTCGTCGTCGGCTGGAAGAACCTCGCCCTCTTCGCCGGCATCGTTATCGGCGTGAACCTGCCGTGGTACATCGCGATCTACCTCCGCGAGCCGGCGTTCCTGAAGTACTTCTTCTGGGAACACAACGTGATGCGGTTCGTGCAGCCGTTCGACCACCTGCAACCGGTCTGGTATTACGCGCCGCTCTTGCTCGGCGGCCTGCTGCCGGGCACTCTGCTATTCGTCGCCTACGGTCGCAACCTGCTGTTCGGCAGCGGCGAGCACCGCTCCGCGGCCGGCGGCTTCTGGCTGCTTGCGGGGGTGTGGTGCGTGGCCTTCTTCAGCGTGTCCGGGTCGAAGCTGCCGACGTACATCCTGCCGGCCTTCCCGTTCCTGTGCCTGGCCCTCGGCGAATACGTGGCGCGATCGAAATGGGACACCCGCCCGGCCACGAAAGGCCTGGTGGCCGCGTTCGCGCTCGTGCTGTTCGTGGCAAACAGTTTCGTGATCCCGGAGTATGCCCAGGCGCGTTCGCCGTTCGGCCGGCCGGATGAGGTGGCGAAGTTCGTGACCGACCCGGCCACGCCAGTCGTCACCTATCCGCGAGGTTGCGACTCGGTGGCGTTCTACACGCAGCGGGCCGACTTCGGGCAGGTGCGGAGCAAGGACGTGAACCAACTGATGGTGGACATGCATCATCGGCCGCGGACGGTCGTGCTGTTCACGCACCGGCACTCGTTCGACGCCTTCCGCGAAGCGATGCCGGAGTCGCTGCGGGTCGATGAGAGCATTAGCCTCGACCGACCCACGCGCACACTGTGGGAGAAGCTCGTCGGCGGCACGCCGTGGGGCCTCGCCGACGTGGCCGTCATCGTGCCGAGCGGGGTAGTGCGGGGGCAGCGGCCGTGAAATCGAAAGCAAATGTCGCGACATAAGCCCGCCGGGGCCGCTGCAAGAATGCGGCCCCGATCGTGGTGCGACGAATGGTTCGGCGTCTGTGCTACCAGACCAGCAACCGCCCGTCCGGCCACTCCTCAGACCACCCGCAGGGGAAGTGCCCGGCCCGATATACCTGAAGTAGGTGCAACGAGAACTCCGGTCGCTTGCGGAACCGCTGGTACTCATGCTCCATGATGGCCCCGAGAACGTCCCACGACGCGCAGTCCACCAGCGCCTTGCCGAAACCGTTCCGCTCGGCGAGTGGACGCCAGACGCGATCCATGAGTGGGGTGACGACCCGTGTCTTGGCCGTATCGACGATGGCATTCCATCGCTGATAGTCGTTGCGGTGGTGATTGTGCAGGAACACCGTCAGCCGGTTCTGGGCTTCCAGTGTAACGTCTTCCCACGATTGATCCGAGCAATGCTCGATGGCCTCGGCCCAACTTCCGACCCGCGAGACCTGAAACGGCAGGCCGATCGCAAGCGACTGCCCGCACGCGGCGAACCAGTCCACCGCTTCCAGTTCTCGGGCAAACACCTCATCCACGCAGTCACCTCCGTCGCCGACCGGCAGGTTATCCGCCCCGCAGCCACTTGTTCGGGTCGTCTGCCGCGTCCAGCCCTTGTTGAATTTGGCCCATGTAGGTCGTCATGAAAATGCGGTAGATGCACACGATCACGAAGATTGCGATCATCGCGTACACCACGCCGGACACGATCTTCGCCAGCACCTTCATGCCGCGGATGCTCTCCTCGCGGTACAGTTCCGCTTCCTTTAGCATCACCTCGGCCAGTCGGCCGCTTTCTTCGCCAATGGCGACCGCCTGCACGAACGCATCCGGGAACAGCGTCGGGCCGAGCTTGCTCAGCGTCTCGACGATCTCCTTCCCCTTGCGGGACATCTTCGCCGCCCGGTCGCCCTCGGCCTGATACGCCTTGTTCGAGGTCGCCCGTAGGCTACTCTTCAGCACGCGGTCGGCCTTCAGCCCGGCCTCGATGGTCATGTGGGCGGCCATCGCGAAGCGGTGCAGCGCGAACGCCCGGACCACCGGCGCGAGGCCGGGCACCTTCAGGGCGTAGGCTTCCGCCGTCGCGCGGGCGGTCGGGTTGCGGGACACGATGAACAGCCCGCCAACAACGAAGAGCGTGAACCCGGTGGCGACGAACAGGAAGAGAGCCGCTCCACTGGCACCGACGAGACCGAGGCCCAAGGGATCGATGGGCTTGCCATTCACCCCGCCGAGGCTGCCAAGAATCAGGATGAGCAGCGTGAGCACGCCGATGGCCCCGACGTACATCATCGCCGGGTAGACGAGGGCCGAGAAGAACTTCCGCTGCGCGTCCAGCACCGCCTCGTAGTGCTGTTCGAGTTCCTGATACACGACCGGCAGCCGACCGGCCTGTTCGCCGATGGCGGTCAGTTCGACGAACAACAGCGGGAACCGCCACGCCTCGGGCTTCAGCGCGTCGGACAGCGAATCGCCGCCTTCGAGTCGCCCGGCCATACGTTCGGCCACGGGGCGGAAGACGGCCGGGCCGGACTTCGCCTGCTGGCGGAAGATGCGAACCGGCGATAGGCCCACGTCCAGGCCGTGGCGGAGTGCCCGACACCAGAGGATGAGCGCGGGCAACGGGCACGACGAACGGAACATGCGACGACCTCGGGGGCTACGCATTCAGCCTACCGCCCGCGATGACTTTTCGCCACCGCGGCCGGCTTACCTATCATGACAGGGTTCAAAACCTCACCCCAACATCGGGAGAATCTCATGGCTCGTGCGAACGCCGTCACCTTCAAGGGCAACCCCGTCTCGCTCGCCGGCGACGCCGTCACGGTCGGGCAGAAGGCCCCGGACTTCAAGTGCGTCAGCAACACGATGGCGGCCGTCACCCTCGCGGACAGCGAGGGCAAAGCCCGCCTGTTCAGCGTGGTGCCGTCGATCGACACGCCGGTGTGCAGCACGCAGACGAAGAAGTTCGAGGACGCGATTAACAGCCTCGGCGACAAGGTGGCCACATACACGATCAGCCTCGACTCGCCGTTCGCCCAGAAGCGGTTCTGCTCGGCCGAGGGGGTGAAGACGATGCAGACGCTGTCCGATCAGCACAATCAATCGTTCGGCAAGAACTGGGGCGTGCTGTTTGAGGAATCCCCGCTGCCGATCAAGCTGCTCGCCCGGTCGGTGTTCGTGGTCGATCCGGCCGGCACTGTGACCTACGTCGAATACGTGCCGGAAGTGACGAGCGAACCGAACTACACCGCCGCCGTCGAGGCGTTGAAGAAGGCCGCGGGGTAAGAATTCCTCCCGACGATTCCGCCTGTGTCAATTCACTCGCTTCGCCATCTTCTCCAGTCGGCTGGAAGCTGGCGAAGCCGTGAAGGATAGGCGGACTGTAGCGATTCTCCCGGCTGAGAATGTCGGCAGCGATTATCGGAATCTTGAAAAAGATTGGTACGGCAATCGCTTCAACTTACTCTAAAGTGTGGGAGGACTGACCTCGGGAGTACCAACTATGAAACTGACTCTTCGCTCGATGTTGATGGTTTTGTCGGTCGCGGCGGCCTCCACGGGCAGCACCCAGGCGGCCTGGAACAACGTGTTCCAGCTCACGTGCAACGACCGCCCGCGGACCAGCTACTACGCCGCACCGGCTAACGATGCGTGCTGTGCGCAGCCGGAACGCCGGGTCGAGTACGTGCAGCGGAGCTACTATCAGCCGGTCACGGAATGGAAGCGCGAGACGTACCGCGTGCCGATCAAGGAGACGGTGAAGTCGTACTACTGGGACCCGGTGAAGAGCTACAGCTACACTTCGTACTACGACCCGTGCTCGCAGAGTTGCCAGGAAATCGCCGTCCCGCGCACGTCTTACGTGCTGAAGGAACAGTGCAACGCGGTCGAGCGGATGGTCGAGAAGACCCGCCTCGTGCCGGTGCGCAGCTACCGCGAAGTGACCGAAACCACGCCGGTGGTGACGTACTACTACCCACCGACTCGCCGCCAATCGTACTACACCGTGCCGGCCCCGCCGGTGGGTGCTCCGCGGATCGACGAGTTCCGCAACGCGCCGATGCCGCCTGCGGGCGGTTCGCCGGAAACGATCAACCCGACAGATCTGCCGACCGGAGGCAGCAACTTCCCCCGGCAGATGCCGCCGGCGACCTCGAACAAGCCGTCGACGAGCAAGTCGTTGCCTGCGAATGCGAACACCGCCAGCCGACCGGCCCGCCTGCGGGGCGAAGTGGTCGAGAAGGATCAACTGACGCCGAAAGCGGGGTCGAAGTTGGTGTTCGTGAACGCCAACAATCACGAAGATCGGAAGTACGCGAAGGCGAACGAATTCGGCGAATTCGACCTGACTCTGCCAGCCGGCGACTGGTACTTGTACGTGGACCGCGGAGACGGCAACGCGGTGCGATACAAGAAGCTGACCATCGCGCCGAACGACAGCCGCGAGTTCAAGCTGGTGAGCCGCTGAGTATCTAGATGCCGGTTTACCGGCGGTTTTGCTTCTCGATTCGCAACACGCCGCCGGGTCCACCGGCGGCGTGTTCGTTTTCCCGCCGGTAAACCGGCGGCTATATCTCACCCGAATGCTTCGCACAGTCGCAGGTGCGTGGGAATGTCCAGCGATTCCGCGCGGCCCGCGCTGTCGATGCCGAGTTCCTTTAGCTTGGCGTCCACGACCTCTTTTTCCATCGGCCCGGTCGGGAACCCGACCAACGCTTGCCGGAGACTTTTTCGCCGGTGGATATAGAGCGCGCGGAGGAAGTTACGGAACTTCACCACGTCGGGCACGAGCTTCCGCTTCTCCGGGTTCGACTTGATGAGCACGATGGCCGAATCGACCTTCGGTTGCGGAAAGAAGTTCGTCGGTAGCACCTTCCGCACCGTCTCCACGTCGGCGATACTCTGAATCAGCACGCTCAGTGCGTTGTAGTCCTTGGTGCCGGCACTCGCCTTCATGCGTTCGGCAATCTCCCACTGCACCATCACCACCATCCGCTCGATGTCGTCGCGACTCACGAGCAGGTTCGAGATCAACGGCGTCGCGATCACATACGGCAGGTTGGCGATCAGCTTCTTTGTACCGGGCACGGCATCCCACGCAGCGATCATGTCCGGGTTCAGCACGCTCTTCTTCGCCAGGCAGTCGCCGTGCAGATACGTGACGTTGTCCCGCGGCCCGACGATCTCGCGGGCGACCGGGGCGAGTGACGAGTCGATCTCGACGGTGACGACGTGCCCGGCCCCCTCGGCGAGTTTTGCGGTCAGCGATCCGGTGCCGGTGCCGACTTCGAGGACCGTGTCGGCCTTCGTGAGTTCCCCGGCCCGCACGATCAGGTCGATCAGGTTGATGTCGATGAGGAAGTTCTGGCCGAGCTTGCTCTTCGCGTGGAGTCCGTAGGACGAAAAGAGGCGGCGGAGATACGACAAAGTCTGTCGCGGTGACGGGACGTTCGATGCAGGTTCGGGGTTCATCCGGGTATTGTACGAGCGAGTCGCTAAACCGCTTTCAACTTCTGCACCACGGCCGCGTGAATGCCCGGCCCGCCGGCGACGAGGCCGCGGGTCTGAGCGAACGCCTCGCCGCCGTAGGTGATGGCCTCGCCGGCGAAGCCCGTGACCGTGCCGCCGGCCTCGGTCACGAGGACGTGCCCGGCACAGATGTCCCAGTCGCGGAAGACGCCGTAGGTGTTCACGTACACGTCGGCCTCGCCGCGGGCCACCACGGCGAGTTTCACGCCGGCCGAGTACATCTCCAGTGTGTTCGCCGGCTGCAACGCCTTCTGCACGGCCGTCGGCGAGTCTTTTTTGCTCGGCCGACTTTGCACCAGCACCACCTCGGCCACGTCTGTCGTCGGCCGCACGCGGCAGCGCGTTGGCTCGCCGTGCTCGCCGATCTTCGTCCAGCATCCGCCGCCCGCCGTCGCGTAGGTGTACGTCATGGTCGTCGGTTCCAGCACCACGCCGAGGACGACCTCGCTGTCGATCGTCAGGCCGATCATCACCGAGAACTCGCCGTTCTTCATGACGAACCCGCGGGTGCCGTCGATCGGATCGACAACCCACACGCGGGCCGGCAGGTCGGCGGCCGCAGTCTTCGGCGTGCCGGTGTCTTCCTCGCCGCACAGACCATCGTGCGGGAACTGTTCGTGCAGAAAGTTCAGGATCAGGTCTTG
>JBBQCQ010000013.1:0-15289 GCA_038318835.1 Gemmatales bacterium
CGGACCGCCGCCGACCGCACCTTCTGAATCGCTGGCAGCAGCAATCCGATGAGGATGCCGATGATCGCCATGACCACCAGCAGTTCGAGCAACGTGAACCCCGTGCGGAGTGCGGAGCGCGGAGTGCGGAGTGAAGACGCGGCCCCCTCGGTCCATCGAGCGTCCGCGTCGCGACTTAACCAGTTTTTGTTTTCACTCCGCATTCCGCACTCCGCATTCCGCACTATTGACGTGCCGCCCCCTTGGCGTTCAGCTTGATGGAATACAGCCCCTTGCCGGCGGTGATGAACAGCGTGTCCTTCCCTTTGCCGCCGAAGCAGACGTTGGCCGTCCACGACTCCGGCACCAGAAACGCCGTCAGCTTCTTGCCGGTCTTGTCGAAGACAATCACGCCCTTGCCGGTCAGGTACACGTTCCCCTGGTCGTCGAGCGTCATGCCGTCGCTGCCCAACTCGCAGAAGAGCTTCTTGTCCTTCAGCGTGCCGTCCTCGGCGATGGCGTACTGCCAGGTCTTGCGGGCGTTGATGTCCGCGACGTACAGCGTCTTGCCGTCCGGCGTGCCGATCACACCGTTCGGCTGCGTCAGGTCGGCCACGCGGGTGAGCTTCCCCTTCGGCGGCAGGAAGTACACGCCCCGCTTGTCCTGCTCTTCCGGGCCGCGGGTCCAGTAGTCTCGCTTGTAGAATGGGTCGGTGAAGTACGCCCCGCCGGTCGGCGTCACCCACACATCGTTCGGGCCGTTGAGGGCCTTGCCGTTGTAATCCTTGGCGACGACGGTCTTTTCCTTCGTCTTCACGTCGATCACCCACAGTTCATTCTTCTCGTCGGCACACGCCCACAGTTTACCGTCCTTGTCGAAGCACAGACCGTTGCTGCGGCCGCACGGCTTCAGGAATTCGGACAGTTTGCCCTCGGTGTTCCAGAGCATGATGCGGTCGTTCGGCTGGTCGGTGAAGTAGACGTTGCCGTCGGCATCCACGGCCGGCCCTTCGGTGAAGGCGAATCCGTCGGCGAGCTTTTCGACTTTCGCACCGGGTGGCATCAGAGGCAGCGGGTCGGCCGCCGTGGCAGGAACCGCGGCGAGCAGGAGCATAAAGAGGGACCGCATAAGGAAAACTCCGGGAAGGGGCGGGACTGTCAGCATATGCGCCCGCGGATCGGTGTTGAACTCCGTTTCCGTTCCGGCGTACACTCGCGGCCATGCTGCTGAACGTGCTGTACCTGTTCGTGCTGATCCTGCTCTCGCCGTGGCTCGTCTGGCGGGCGTGGCGAACCGGCCGCTATCGAAACGGTCTGGCAGCGAAATTGTTGGGGCGGGTGGAAACGACCCCGTTTAGCCGCGATGCGGAGTTTTCGGCGCAGAGCGCGGGCGTCGTCTGGTTCCACGCCGTCAGCGTTGGCGAAGTTCACTTGCTCGTCCCGGTCGTGGCCGCGTTCCGCACGCGGCACCCGTGCTGGCACTGCGTCATCTCCTCGACCACCGACACCGGGTTGGCCGAGGCACGTGCCCGCTTCGCCGATTGCACCGTCATCGTGTGGCCGTTCGATTTCTCGTGGGCTGTCGCCCATGCGCTCGACACTGTGAAGCCGAGCCTCGTCGTGCTGGCGGAAGGCGAGATGTGGCCGAACTTCCTCGCGGCGGCGAAGCGACGAACCATTCCCGTGGCCGTCATCAATGCCCGCCTCAGCCCGCGGAGCTTCGGCCGCTACCGCCGCATCGCCGGCCTCGCCCGGCGGTTGGTGTTCCGCCACGTCGATGTCATCGCGGTGCAGTCGGCCAACTACGCCGATCGTTTCCGCAAGCTCGGCGTGACGAACCTCCGCGTGACCGGCTCGGTGAAGTACGACGGAGCCATCGGCGACCGCGACACGCCGAAGGGCCGCGAACTGCGGCGGCTGTTCGTGACGCCCGGCGTGACCGTTCTCGTAGCCGGCAGCACACACGCGCCAGAAGAATCGCTGGTGCTGGACGCCTTCCGCCAACTGCGGACGCGGTTCCCGCAGTTGCACCTGATCCTCGTGCCGCGGCATCCGGACCGCTTCGCCGAAGTGGCCGCGTTGCTCGAAAGTTCCGGCCTGCCGTTCGTGCGTCGCAGTCAGATCGCCGACCCGCTCGCCGACCCGCCGCCGGTGGTGCTATTGGACACGGTCGGCGAACTCGGAGCCGCGTGGGGTCTGGCCGACCTCGGCTACGTCGGCGGCACGCTCGACGGCAAGCGCGGCGGGCAGAGCATGATCGAGCCGGCCGGCTACGGCGTGCCCACGGTCTTCGGCCCGCACGTCTGGAACTTCCGCGACGCGGCGAAGCGACTGGTCGAAGTCGGCGGCGCGACGCTGGTGCCGAACGCGGCAGCCTTGGTGCCCGCCTTCACGGCACTGCTGGAAGACGCCACGAAGCGAACCACGATGGGCGAAACCGCCCGCCGATTCGTGCGCGAACAGCAAGGCGCGACCGCGAAGACGCTAGACGTGCTGGACGAGTTGTTGGGCCGTGATGGGCACGCAAAACGGGCGGCGTGACTAAAATCTCGTCATGCCTTCAGCCCTCGCTTCCCTCAACGGCCACACCCTACCCGCGAGTGACGCCACGCTGTCGCTCACGGATGTGGGATTCGTCTCTGGGGCGACGGTCGTCGATAACGCCCGCACCTTCGGCGGCAAGCTCTTCCGCTGGAGCGATCACTTGGCCCGCTTCCGCCGCGACTGCGAACGCTGCTGCGTTCCACTAACCGCCACCGACGACGAACTCACCCGCACCGCGGAAGAACTCCTCGCACACAACCTCCCCCTGTCGCCGCACGGCGAACTGCACGTTGTCACGGTCGCGACGCCGCAGCCGACGCTGGCGATGACCACGTACCCGATCCGCGTGGACCGCTACCGGCCGTTCTTCACGCACGGCGTTGCCCTCGTCGTCGCGGGTACGCAATCGGCCGAAGCGACGGACCTGCTGCCGCCGATGGTGAAGCACCGCAGTCGCCTCCACTGGCACATCGCCGAACGGCGCGTCCCGTCCGACGCCGTCGCCGTCGTATGCAATCACGGCGTGCCGGACACCGCCATCGGCGGCATCGCGGCCGTTCTGGCCGACGGCACGATCTTGCTGCCGCCGGCCGGGTTCGTGCAGGAGAGCATCAGCTTGAAGGCGATCCGCGATTTCGGCGGGGCGGTTCGCGAGGGTCGCTTCGATGCGAACTCGCCCGACGTTCGCGAACTGCTCCTGTGCGGCACCGGGTTCGCCGTCGCCGGCGTGAAGACGTGGACCGACGGCGACCGCACCCGCACCTTCGAGTGGCCCGGTCCCGCGTACCGGCGGTTGCTTGCGGCCTGGTCGAATCTCGTCGGTGTCGATATCGGACGGCAGTTCACTGGGTAGAATACCGCGACCATGATGCGACTCGCTTCCCTCGCGTTCCTGCTGCTCCCGCTGACCGCGGCCGCCGGCATCTACTCCACGGCCGAGCCGACGCCGTTCGCCGTGAAGCCCGACGGCAGGGCCGAGGAACTGTCGTTCAACCCGGACAAGAGCGGCCGGTTCAAACAGGAGCTGACGAAGTACGAACTGATCCGCGTGCCGAAGCCCGGCCCGGAGCGCAATGCGGTGCTCGCGCGATTACAAACGCAGCAGTCGCCCGCCGACCGGGCGGCCGACCTGATTCGCCTCGGTCAACTCGACGAAGCGTTGAACTTGCTCGAACCGCGGACCCGCGACCGGGTGCCGGACTTCCGCGTGCTGGCCACCCTCGCCCACGTGTTTGCGGCCCGCGGCGACTGGGCCGATGCCATCATCAAACACCAGTCGGCGTGGCTCGATTCCGAGTTCCCGGCCAAGTTGCCCGGCACGTCGGCGGACCAGCGGAAGTGGCTTCAGCGGCTCGAAAAAGAGTTCTACCCGCGTTGGCTGAAGGCCCACCGCGAGCAGGCCGCGAGCAAGTCGCCGCTGGACGCCGAGGAGGTGCTGCCGGTGTTCGGCGTGAAGTTCGTGAACGACGCGGGGCAATACGAGCCGGGCACGCTGGCCGCCGCTGAGAAGGCGAAGCTGCCGGCGGACGCCATCGCCATCGTGCAGCAACTCTTGCTCTGGTCGCCGTCGGACACGCCGCTCGTGTGGCTGCTGGCCGAACTGTACGCGGCCGACGGGCGGTTACGCGAGGCGGATGTGCTGTTCGACGACTGCGTGCGGAATCGGCAGTTCTCGAATCGCAAAGTCCTGATGGCCCACCGCGACGCCGTCCGCCGGGCGGTGGCCCTGCTGCCGGCCGCGGTCGAAGAATCCTTGCTGGTGACGACGCCGGAGCAGCCGAAGAAAGCGGCAACGCTCGAAGACCTGGGCCTGAGCGAGAACAGCCTGATCGCGTTCGGAGCGGTGTTCGGCACGCTCGCCGTCGTGCTGCTCGGCCTGCAAATCCGGGCGACCCGCCGCCGTCGGCGCAGCTAGCCCCGCATTCCCCCGCGGAATCGCCCCCGCGGGCGGATTCGCTGGCCTCAACCTGGTAAGATTCCTGGCACGCCGCCTGCCAACGTGCAGGCCGAACCTCTTCATCATTTGTCGGATTCCTTCATGGAAGTGAATAGCGTCATCGACGTGCTCACGGTGTTGTTCCGGGCGAACGAGTTCAACAACAGCGACCGCCTGACCCTCATCACCCTCGAACTACTCCAGAAACTCGCGGCCGAGTACGAGGGGTTCGACCGCCTGCGGATGATGATCGAGCTGTACTTCCCCGCCGACCCGTTCGCCCGGCTCCTGACGACCGGCCGGCCGAGCGTGCCGCTGCCGCCGATGGACGACGTGGTCCGCGGGTTCGTGGCCCGCGTGTTGGGCACGGGCGGGTATCGCATCTCGCACCTGGACGGGATCGTGAACCTGCATCCGGGCGACTTCCACCTGGTCATGGCCGGGCACCCGTTCCCGGTGTCGATTGCCTTCCAGGAAATGGAACTGCTGGCCGCCGTGCTGCGGGCGCAACCCACCGACCGGCCGGTGCGTGTGTTGGAAATCGGCACCGGGTTCGGCATCTCGGCCACGTTCCTGGCCGCCGTCGCCGCCACACTGCCGCAGGGGTACGAGGTGGTCACCGTCGATCCTTTCGTGGAAGATCAGCACACCGACCGAGCCTCGGTCCACGACGCCGGCTACGACCCGACCGCCGTCGATTACACACAGAACCTGTCCTACCAGTCGTTTCAAGCCCTCGGCCGCGAGTTCGCCGAGTTGACCGTGCAGCAAGTCCTCGACTACTCCCCGCAGTGCTTCGCGCACCCGGCCATCGCGGGCAAGATGTTCGACGTGGTGTTCATCGACGGCAACCACTTCGGCGAGCAGCCGACCATCGACTTCGAGGGAGCGCTGGCGGTCACGCACCCGGAGACACTGTTCTTGTTCCACGACGGGCACGCCCCCGGCGTGGTCCCACTACTCGAAAAGCTCCGGGCGGAATCGTGGGCGGTCACCAACCACGCGACGAGTTGCAACCTCACGTCCGCCCGCCGCCCCGCCCCGGCATGAACGAGACCTACCAGAAGGCCCGCCGGCACCTGTCCCGCCGCGACCCGATCTTGAAGGCCGTCATCCAACGAGCCGGGAAGTGTTCGCTCGTGCCCCGGCCGGACGACCCGCTGGCGCTGCTCGTGAAGGTCGTGATCTCGCAGCAGATTTCGGTGACGGCAGCCGCGTCGATCTACGCGAGGCTAACCGAGCGGGTGAAGCCGATGACGGCCGCGAAGCTCCGCAAACTGACGCCCGAAGACTTTGTCGCGTGCGGCGTCTCTCGGCCGAAGCAGCGGGCGATTGCGTCTTTGTTGGATCACATCGCGGCCGAGAAGACCTTCCTGGCGGAACTGCCGACGCTGGAAGACGAAGCCTTCCGCGAGGCGGTCGTGCGGATCAAGGGCCTCGGCCCGTGGTCGGCCGACATGCTGCTGATGTTCGGCTTCGGCCGGTTAGACGTGTTCCCCGTCGGCGACCTGGGCATCAAGCTCGCCATCCGCGACCTGTACGGCCTGACCGACCTGCCGACGGCCCCGCAGATGCTCGAACTCAGCGAGCCGTGGCGGCCGTACCGCACGGTCGCGTCGTGGTACCTGTGGCGGTCGCGGGACTGGTCGGGGGAGTACTGAGCTACTTCAACAGGGCCTTCACGTCCAGTGTTTTCAGTTTCTGCTCGGTGGCCGGCCCTTTGCCCATCGCCAAGTGGAGTTTCCGGTCGGCCGGCTCGAAGATCATGGTCTGGATCGTCAACTCACCTTGCCCGACCGCGTGCAATCGACGCTGAAGTTCGTCGGCCCCGATCTTCGGACCGGCTTCGGTCAACCGGATCAGCCGGTCGACCGTTTTGTACGTGTTCGCCTGATCCTTCGTCGCCAGGTCGGTTGTCGTGAAGTGGTTCGTCGTGGCGCACAGGCCGTCCACCGACTTGCGGGCCACCACGTTGTCGGGCGTGATCTCCAGAATCAAACCGCCGTCCGCGTCGCAGAGCACTACGATGGTGCTCGTCGTCCGTTCGAGCTTCTGCAGGAACTTCACGGCCGTGGCGACGGTGTCGCACTCTTCGAGGACGCGGCGATAGCCGAGAGCGAACGGCACGCCCTTATCGTTGAACTTCCGGGCGGTCGCGGGGTTGAACACCTCGTGACTGGCCAGCGATAACCCGGCGGCGTTCATGCCCGAGAAACTCCCGACGCAGCCGGGGTAGCCGATCGTCACGAACGGCCGCTTCCCCTTCGGCTTGTAGACGGTGACGATGCCATAGTCGTGCAGGTAGCCGCACGGAAAGAAGTCGAGGTTGCGGCCGAACATCGGCTTGCCGGTGGCACTATGGTCTGCGGACACGACCAGGCTCGAACAGCCGAACAGTTCTTTCACATCTACGTTCTTCAAGTCGAACATCGTGTTGGCGGCCAGCAATCGTTCGCGGTCGCCGCCGCCCTTCACCATCGCGTCGAACTCCGCCCGGTGGTGAACGGGGAAGTTGTCGAGCAGCGATTCACCTTTCTTGAGCAGCCCGGCCCACACCTGATTGCGGACGAAGGCGACCGGCACCTGAGCCTTCAAAATATCCTGGGGGTAGTTCAAGAGTTTTGCGGCCGGTTTGACGCCGAGGACGTACACCTGCTCGCCGATTTCTTCGGGCGTTCCGTCGACCGTGAGGACGGGAAGGCCCTCGACGTACTGCAACTCTCCCCCGCGATGCTTGGCTTCCGGAAACCGGAACGGCTCGCCCGCTTGCACGATCGGGAACCCAGCCAGGAGAACAAAGAGTACGACCGAAAGGGAGCGAACGATCACGGACATACCCCAGGGTGGGAGAATCGCGGTCCGGGTTATGATCGCACACGTGGCAGAGGGTAACAACCCCTGACCGGGGCACATCCCTGGCCCGCCCCGCCCGCCGGCCGTAAGAACACCCCGACGAAATCAACGGGGAACGCGGCATGGCGGAAGCGATTGGGTTGGCCCTCATCGGGTGTGGCACCGTCGGCACGGGGGTGGCGAAAATCCTCGCGCACCACGCCGACCGCATCACCACGCGAACCGGCGGGCGGGCCGTCGTCCTCAAGCGGGTCGTGGCCCGCGACTCGGGCAAGGACCGCGACCCGGCCGTTCCGCCGGTCGCCTTCGGCACCGACTGGCAACCGGCCGTCACCGACCCGGCCGTGCAGATCGTCGTGGAACTCATCGGCGGCACTACCACGGCGAAGCAGGTCGTCCTCGCGGCACTCGCGGCCGGTAAGCACGTCGTGACCGCGAACAAGGCTCTACTCGCCGAACACGGCCTGGAATTGTTCGCGGCCGCCCGCAAGGCGGAGCGCGTCATCTGCTTCGAAGCGGCGGTGGCGGGCGGCATCCCGATCATCCGGGCGATGGGCGAGAGCCTCGCGGCCAACCAGATCACCGGCATTCAAGGCATCCTCAACGGCACGTCGAACTTCATCCTCAGCAGCATGGCCGACAACGGAGCCACTTACGCGAACGCCCTGATGGAAGCCCAACGCCTCGGGTACGCCGAGGCCGACCCGACGCTTGACGTGGACGGCTCCGACGCGGCCCACAAGCTGGCGGTGCTGGCCCAGATCGCCTTCGGCGTGACGGCCAAGCCGAGCGACATCGAGAAGCAAGGCATCGCCGACATTCAGGCGATGGACACGCGGTACGCGGCCGAACTCGGGTACACGATCAAGCTGCTCGCGGAGGCCTGGGCGGCCGACAAGACGGTGGCCCTGCACGTCGCGCCGGTGCTGCTCCGCAAGACCGACCCGCTCGCCCAGGTCCGCGGGGCGTTCAACGCTGTGCTCGTGACCGGCGACGTGGTCGGCGAGACGCTCTACCAGGGGCCGGGGGCGGGCATGATGCCGACGGCGTCGTCGGTGGTCGCCGACATCATCGACATCGCCGTGGGGCGTGCCCAGAAGACGTTCGCGGCCGCGAAACTGTGGGCCGGCGGCCGCGAGTTCACGATCGTGCCGTCCGAGAAAGTGCGGTCGAAGTTCTACCTGCGGCTCTTGGTGAAGGACGAACCGGGCACGCTATCAGAAGTGTGCCGGTGCCTGGCGGACGAGCAAATCAGCATCGCATCGGTGATCCAGCACGAGCCGCTGCGGGAGTCCGAGACGGTGGTGCCGTTGGTCATCATGACGCACCTCGCCGAGACGGGCCGGTTCCGCACGGCCGCGGCCGTCATCGGCAAGCTGGCCAGCGTCGCCGGCCCCGCGGTGTACTTCTCGGTGGACGATTGAAACGCGAACGCCCAGGCACGGCCGTGCCTGGGCGTTCGCGGGTTTGACCTCACTTCCCCTGCAATTCCGTCACCAGTTTCGCAATCAATTGCGGGTCGTTCTGCTGCACGAGGTGGTCGATCCGCGTCTGCGGCACGCCGAGCTTCTGCATCGCCGTCACCACCGCCTTCCACACTCGCTCGCGCTTCTTGCCTTCGGCCAGGAACAGTTCCGTCACCTGTTCGCTCAGGCGTTGCAACTGAATCTGGTCCTGGTTCGAGTAGTAGCGTTTGATGATCTTCTGCTGGTGGGCCGAGAAGTCGCCGAGTGCCATTCGAGTTCCTCCGAAAGGGTTCCCATAAGATACCACCCGTTCGCCGTTGCGTATCGGGGTTTCTTCATGCGGGTCGTGCTGCAACGAGTGAGCCGGGCGAAGGTCAGCGTGGCCGGCGAAATCGTCGGCGAGATCGGCCACGGGTGGCTGTCCCTTCTGGGCATCGCCCCCGACGACACGGCGAAAGACGCGGCCTGGCTCGCGGACAAAGTCGCCAACCTCCGCTGCTTCCCGGACGCCGACGGCAAGATGAACTTATCGGTGCAAGACGTGGGCGGAGCGGTGCTCGTCGTCAGTCAGTTCACGCTGTACGGCGACTGCACAAAGGGCCGACGGCCGAGTTTCATCGCCGCGGCCCAGTCGGAGGTCGCGGAACCGCTGTACGTCGCGTTCCAGGATGCCCTCAAGTCGCTCGGCATCCCCGTCGCGGCCGGGCGGTTCGGGGCCGACATGGCCGTGGACCTCGTCAACGATGGCCCGGTCACGCTGATCGTCGATTCGCCTTGACGGGTCGGCCCCACTTCCGGTACGGGGCCGCTTCTCATTCTCCTGCCCGGAGTGCTGCGCGTGGCTATGACGATCTCGGCGACGGAACTGGCCCGGCGGTTCGTGAACTTGCTGAAAGAACGCACCGCCACGAACGACGCGGACGAAGTCCGCGAACGGTTCCAGAAGACCTACGAACTGGTCGAAAGTCTCTTCCGCTCGCGAACGCCCGATGAGCGGGACCTGGTCCTTCAGGCGTTCGCGGCCGAATTGACCGACCCGGACCTACCGATCTGGGAGTTCTCCTGCCTCGCGAACACCTGCGGCATTGCCATCGAGAACGGGGCCGACGCGGCTGCGTGCATCGACCCGATCCTCGATCGGCTCACGGTCCAACTTCGCGGCACGCCAGAGTTGCACGCGAAGCTGACCGAACTGATCGGCACGAGTAACCTCGACACGGTGCCCGAAGACCAGTGGGCGGACCTGGCCAACCGCTCGCCGGAGACGGCCCAGCGAATGCGGGAGTTCCTCGGCCTCGGGTTCAACGGGCGAGCTGCGATGGCCATTCTGTGCCGGTCGGCCGAGCTGCGACACAAGGCCCGCACTCGCGAAGACCTGATCGAAGCGGCCGTCGCCGGGCGACAGTTCAACCCCTACGCGCACTACCTGTCGGAAGTGCTGCTCGCGTCCGACGACGACGACGTGATCGTAATCGACCTGGACCGCAACCTCGGCTTCCTCGTTCGGTTGCACGCCGTCCGCAACAACGCGCACCTGTTCACGCTGTTGCAAGCGGCTCTGCTCGCCCACCCGACGGCGGCCACCGCGGCCGTCGAGCCGCCGTCGCCGCTTTTGACGAGCATCGCGAAGGGCGAACGAATGCTGGACGCAGTCACCCCGGCCGAGTGGCAGGCGAGCGGCCGGATGAACGAGCAGGGCGAAGTCTACGACCGCGCGGTCTGGCAGTTCTACCAGTGGCCCGCCCTCCAGCCGGACAACACCGTGGAGACGTGGGCGAAGGCTCAACCGTACAGTCCGTGGTGGGTGTGGAGCGAAATGTACCCGCGGGACATCGTCGAACTCGACGGCATGAAGATCGTCCTGCTGGCGAAGCCGGAAATGCCGCGGAACTGGGCGATTGGGTTCTTTGCCCCGGTCCACCCCTCGCTGCGATCGGAGGTGGTGGTGCGGTCGGTGCTGAGTGCGGAATCGGTCGCCGAGTGGCTGACTCGTATCCGCGAAATGCCCCGTGCCGACAACCCGCTGCCGCCGCCCGATCAGGAAATGATCCGACCCGTCGAGGGCCAGCCGGAAACAAACGTGGCGTGACCGCGATCACGACGAGATTCTTTTGGGCGAAGCCCACGGACGAACGTCCGTGGGGGGAAGGCCATCGCCTGGGGTGAAGCAGAAACCGCCAACAAAACAAGCCCCGGCGGAGCGGCAGAACCTGCCACCCCGCCGGGGCTTGCTTCATCGGGGGCCGAACGAGCTTCTTACGGCGTCATCTTCTCGACCGGCGGCAGGTTGCTCACCGGCGTCGCCGGGGCCATCCGTTCGACCGGCGGCAGGCTGATCGTCGGTTCCGGCAACTTCACGGCCGGCACGGGGATGGACAGCGTCGGCACCGACACCGGGGCGGGCGTGGGGATCGACAGCGTCGGCGGGGGCACCGGGGCGAGCTTGGCCGTCGGCTTCGGCATCGGGGTGGGCACCGGCGTGCTGACCGGCACGGTCGGGTTGACGCCCACCGGCGTCGGGTTTAGCGTCGGGATCACCAGCGGCCGCGGCGCGACGGCGGCAGACGACGGCATCGTGACCATTGGCACACCGGAGGTGGCCGTCGAGCGGGACGCGGTCGTTGCCGGCACCGGGCCTCGCAGGCCGCCCGCCAAAGCCGCGGGCGCGGGGCTGGACATCGTGGGCGTGCTCACGACCATCGTCGGGACTGGGGCCGGGGGCGACGTCGATGCTAATCGCCCCGCGTAGGCGGCCGGCGGGCCGATCAGCGGCTTGCCGATCGCGGCATCGTTGTCCTTCCAGGTCATCAGTTCCCAGATCGTGCTCGGCTTCGCCCCCGTCGATTGGCCCTCGCGGGTCGTCACCTGGCCGGCGGCGGCGTAGTCGCGGGGGTTCACGTCGTTCACCACCGTGTAGCCGATGGTCGCCCCGATTTCTAGTGCCCGGATACCGAACGCCCCGACCTTGTCCCGTGGCATCTTCGCGACCTTCGCGTAGTACACCTTCGGGTAATCCGGGTCGCCGAGTTTCGTGTCCAGCTTCTCCTTCTTCTTTTTCTCTTCCTCTTCCTTCCGCTTTTTCTCCGCCTCTTCCTTTTCTTCCTTGCTCTGTTCGACGGCCGGCTTCTTGTCGTCCTTCTTCTCGTCCACCTTCACGGGGTCGGTCGGGGCCGCCGTTTCGCCGGGCAGGCAGCCGAGTTCGGGGCACGAGCAGTTGCAACTCGCCATACAGCGGTCGAGGGCGTTGGCCGCCACCGCCCGGACGCGGGCCGACTTCTCATAGGGGAAGCCGTCGGCTTCGCTGCACGACACGGTGTGACTGAGGGCGACAATCACCTTGCAGGTGCAGCAGCAGCCCTTCGACAACGCGACGGCCGCTTCGTACCGCACGCACTCGTTGCGGTCGCCCCGCAGTGCCCCGATGAGGGCTTCCTCGGCCTCCGGCCAGTAGTGGCAGTCGAGGGTGCCGAGATACTTCACGGCCTTGACGCGTTCTTCGGCTCCAGCCCGGTCGAGCTTGGCCTTCGAGGCCGCCCCGATAACGCCCGGATCGAGCAGTTCGGCCACGCTCGGTACGATCGGGCAGAACGGCGGGATGACGCCGCCCGTCAAGGTCGAAATCGGAGCCTGGATGCGGCCGAGGAGTGCCCCGGCGGGCGTGCGGCAGATCTTCCGCTTGCAGAACTCGCGCTGCTCCTGCGAGATCCCGAGGCGGGACCAGATGGTGTTCATGCTGCCCGGCAACTGGGCGCCCGGCCCGGTCCCGACGCCCAACCCCGGCGGGGGGGCTACCCCGTTCAGGACCGAGGACGGAGCGGAATTGCCGAACGCCGAGGCGGCAGGGGCCGCCGGCGCACCGGGCAAAAGTTGAGCGTCGGCAGTGCCGACCAGGACGGCCGACGCGGCCGCAGTCATCAGCAGTTTGGCGGCTTTCATGACGAACCCCTTCTCTGAATGTGTCAGATGGCCGCCCTATCCCGCAGGGTCAGCCCTAATTCCCTAAGTTGGGAGTTCGACCACGATGGCCCGGTCTTATCGACTTTGCCAGTCGTACCAACTCCACGGAGAATTACTCGACTAACCAGCTTGCCGATCTTGAAGAGGATTTTGGTTCTACCGCATTTGTCAGATATGCGGGTTTGTTGGATTGCATGAATCCAACGGCTTGCTTGAGGACGTACTTCACTTACAATCTTCCGTGGCCCACGTCGGGAGAGCCATCGCCGTCGTATTCCCTTGCCCTGGCCCGACCGTTCGTCCCGATATCACGAGTAGGGTATGCCTCCCGCCTACACGCAGACTGATCGCCTGATCCAGGTCAACAGTCCCCTCGGTACGGACGTACTGTTGGCCCTCTCGCTCCACGGGAGCGAGGGCCTGTCGCAACTCTACCGGTTCACGGTCGAGGTCATGGCCGTCCGTACAGCCGCGGTGCCGTTCGACGCCCTGGTCGGCCAGCCGTTCTGCGTGGGCCTGCAACTGCCCAAGAACCAGTTCCGGTACTTCCACGGCCTGTGCGCACAACTCGTTCAGGGGCACAGCGATAACGACTTCACGTACTACCAGATGGAGATGGTGCCGAAGGTATGGCTGCTCACGAAGAAGTCGCAGAGCCGCATCTTCCAGCAGATGTCGGTGCCGAAGATCCTCGAGACGGTGTTCACCGGCTTCGACGTGAAGCAACAACTCACCGGCACGTTTGAGCTGCGCGACTTCTGTGTGCAGTACCGCGAAACCGACTTCAACTTCGCCTGCCGGCTGATGGAAGAAGAAGGCATCTACTACTACTTCAAGCACGAGGCCGGTAAGCACACGATGGTACTGGCGAACTCGCCGGAGGCGCACGCGTCGGTGCCCGGCGAGGCCAAGATTCTCTACCGCAAGGCCGACACCGCCGCCGCGCAGGTCGAGGACTACATCCACGATGTGGTCAAATTCCAGGGCCAGACCTCGGGCAAGTTCACCCTCCGCGATCACACCTTCGAGTTGGTGCAGGACACGCACGACCCGAACGAGGTCGATAAGACCCTCACGAGCGGGGTCACCGTTGGCACGGTGCCGCACAATCTCCGGGTGGGCCAGAGCGGCCAGTTGGAGGTCTACGACTGGCCCGGTGAGTACGCCCAGCGGTTCGACGGCATGGACACCGGCGGCGCACCGGCCCCGAAGGAAGTGCCGAAGATTAACCCCGACGGCAATCGGACGGTCAATCTGCGAATGCAAGCCGAGGCGAGTACGGCCGTTCGCATCCAGGGCAGCGGCATTGCCCGGCAACTGGTCGCCGGCCACAGGTTCACCATCAAGACCCTGGCGACCGACCCAGGGGCGACGCCGATGAAGTGCGACGGCGAGTACGTCCTGACCACCGTCCAGCACGCGGCCAACGTCGGTGCGGGCAACTACATCGGGTCCAGCCAGGGCGAGACCTCGTACACGAACACCTTCACGGCCATCCCGTCGGCCCTGCCCTTCCGCCCTCAGCGGACCACGCCCAAGCCGGTCGTCCCCGGCTCTCAGTCGGCTCAGGTCGTCGGCCCGCCCAATCAAGAAATCTTCACTGACAAGTACGGCCGCATCAAGGTCCACTTCCACTGGGACCGCAATCAGCCGGTCAAGAGTGCCAACAGTTCGTGCTGGGTTCGCGTGGCGCAAATGTCGGCCGGCCGCGCCTGGGGGGCATTCAGCCTGCCCCGCGTCGGCCAGGAAGTCCTCATCGACTTCCTCGAAGGCGACCCCGACCAGCCGATCTGCGTCGGCTGCGTGTACAACGTCAACCAGATGCAGAAGTACGAACTACCGGTCAACCAGACGCGGACGTACTTCCGCACCAACTCGACGCCGGGGGGCGTCGGGTACAACGAAATCCGCATTGAAGACAAGGCCGGCCAGGAGCAGATCTACATCCACTCCCAGCGGAACACGGACGAGCGGGTCCGCAACGATAGCTTCGAGCGGGTCGGCATGAACCGCCACCTGCGGGTCGGATTCCACCTGCCCAACGACCACAAAGGGGACATGGGCGGCGAGACGAAGAAGGGCAGTCATTTCGAGGAAGTGGCCGTCGATCACCACGTCCGCATCCACAACAACCGCGACGATCATGTCGGCGGCGACATGAAGGTGCTCGTCGGCGGTATCGGCAGCGGCCCCAGCCCCGGCAAGGGCAACCAAGACATCATCATCAAGGCGAACAAGCACGAGTCGATCGGTGGCACGTCCGATCTGCACGTGAAGGGCGACGTGAAGGAGAAGCTCGACGGCGAATACCACCTGCACACTGCGAAGGACGCGTTCCACACGTACGACATGGGCGTGGGCGTCCACATCAAAGAAAGTTTGCAGGAAAAGATCGACGCCTCGTGGGACCGAAAGGTCGCCACCGGCATCGCCCTCGAGAGCGGCAAGGGCATGCACGTAACCCTCGCCAGCAATCTGATTCAGAAAGTTGGCGGAAAGGTGTCGCTGACGTGCGGCGACTACCACGAGAAGTCCGGGGCGATGCACAACGTCG
>JBBQCQ010000014.1:0-15189 GCA_038318835.1 Gemmatales bacterium
CAGCACGACAGCGTCACCTTTGAAGAACTGCCCGTTTTGCCGGCCCGCCGGTCGTTCGCGGCCCGCCGCTGGGTGGAACTCGGCCTGACCGCCGCCATCGTCTTCCTGGCGGTGGGCATGTTGACGACAGGCATCATGAAGGTCCGGCACGATAGTGCCGTGGCTGCGTGCAAGAACCACATGATGGCGCTGCACGGTGGCCTGAGCGGCTATGCGGACACACACCACGACCAGTACCCGAAGGTAGGCACACCGATGGTGCCGACGGCTGGGGCGTTCCTGACGGAGTTGGTGAACGCTGGCCAGGTGCCGGCGACGATGAAGGCCGTCTGCCCCGGCGAGAAGCCCGCCGACGGCGACCTGTCGCGAGTGGCCTACGCCTATACGCTCGGCTACCAATCGCACGGCCAACTGATGGGCCTCTGCCGCCATCTGGAGGGCGTCTCGGACGAACTCACGCCCCTGCTCGCGGACCTGCCGACGCCGGCTGCCTCGCCGAGTGACGGTCCGGTCTCCCCGCACGGCCGCGGGCAGAACATCCTTTACAGCGACGGCCACGTGCGGTACTCGCTGTTCGCAACCGTCGGCCCCGACGGCGACGACATCTACCAAAACCAGGACGGCCGCGTGCGGGCGGGGTTGCACCGCCTCGACGCTTCGCTAGGCCGTGCGACCGACGTGCCGTGACGATTCAGTCACCATCCCCCAGACCGCCGCCAAGGCCCATCCCGCCGCTACCGCCGCCACCACCGCCCTTGTCATCCTGCTTGGTCTCGGCCCCGCCACTGCCCCCTTTGCCTTTTCCGCCACCGCTCCCGCTACCGGGACGAGTCGGCCCCTGTTTCGGGATCGCCAGTTCCGTCGGCACGGGTTCCAGGTCGAGCACCTTGCGAATGAAGTTCCGGAGCGAAACGACGAGTTCGTCCGTGTGGACCGGCCGCCCTGCGGCGAGTTCGGTCGCCGCACGCACCGCCAGCCGGACCTGATCTTCGGTGCCGAGCAGGATCACGTCCGACAGCGCTGCTTCGACGGCGTCCCGAATCCGGCGTGCCCGGTCGAACGTCCCCGTCGCCGCGGGTCCGTCCCCGGGCGACTCCGCCGTGGGCAGCCGGCGAAGGTCGCGGAGGTGCGTGGGATCGACTGCGAGATCACCGGTAAAGGACCCGCCCAGCGTCTTGTAGGCAGCGATCAACGTCCGCAGGCGTTCGTTGATCTGGCGGTTCTCACGCTGCCGGCGTTGTTGGATCGTCTCCATCACCAGCAGACGAATGCCCACCATGATGACGGTGACCACCAGCAGCCCGATTAGTGTCGTCAGCACGGCCTGCCAGGAACTGAAATCCAAATTGCGCATCGCGAAGGCCGATCTTCAGGCGGGGGTGCCACCAACCGGAGGCGATATCCACTCTGGCGGAATTGTGAGCACGACGACTGAACGACACAGTTCAGCACCGGTGAGGTATGAAGTCCCGGAAGGAAATCGCTGTATCGTCGGCTCGGGTCTCGACCCCCAAGGTTAGTGGTTGGCGGACGCTGACACCGGCCAGCAAGGCACACATGTCGAAATAGACGAGCACAACTGCATCCTACTGCCCCACAGAACTTCTCGCAACTGCCCGAGCCGTGGAACAGTTCGGCGATCCTATTCCTTCACCGCCCACGCGATGCCGTTCTTGAGCAGCTTTACGAACGCTTCCTGCTTGAAATCGTCCGCGTTGCCGAGGCTCGCGTAGAACACGCGCCCGCGGCCGGCGGCCTTCTCGCGGACCCAGGCGATCGGCTCCGTCGGATGGTCGCCGGAAATGCCCGACAGCAGGGGGATGACGTCCGCCGCCAGCGGAGCGGAACGGTATAGGGAACACGTCGATTCCACCTTCGCCCGCGGCCAGTCGGCCAGGATCGGGTGCGGCTTGTCGTGCGGTGCCGGCAAGACGAGCATCTTCAGGCTGTTCGCGTGGTGGCCCTTGTACTCGCAGCCGAGGATGTCCTTGTCGAACGTCTCCCATGCGGCCACGCCGGCCGGCAGCGGTTCGCCCATGCGAGGGGCGAAGGCGTGGCTACTCGTGCGAATCGCGATCATCGGCTTCCCGCTCGCGACAAACTTCCGCACCGCGGCCAGGTCGGCGTCCTTCAGCGGCTTGCGGCGCACGCTCAGCAGCACGGCGTCGGCCGTGGCGAGTTGGTCGAGGCCGGGCAGGTGGTACTTGTCCTTCGCGTCGGCGAAGACGAACGACACGCGGTAGTCCTTCCCCAGATGGGCGAGCGCGAAGGCGGGCAGCGTCTGCTCGGTCTTGTACTCATCCTCGGCGGTGACGACCACGAGCGTCGGCCGCTTGTCTTCCTGGAAGCGGAACTCCTTCCCGCCGAGGAAGTCCACGCTCGTCACGGTCGGGCACCAGTGCTTCTCGATGTGCTCGACGACCAGATCGGTGCCCGTACAGTGGGCGACAAAGGGAGCCTTCGTCGGGTTGTACATCGTGTCGGTCATGTCGCGGACCAGCACGACGTTGAGGCCTTGCTTCGTCAGTTGGCGGATCGCGAATGGCCGCCCGAGGACGCACATGTTCGTGTGAACGCCCATCACCACGACGTTCTCGATGCCGCGTTGCCGCATCAGGTGGTAGGCTTCCTCGCTGTCGGTGATCGCATCGCCGGCCTCGATTTTCAGGGCTTCGTGCTGCCGGGTCCAGGCCCGGTAGTTCTTGTTCGCCTCGCCGCAGCCGCCGTCGCTGTCGTCGATGGGCAGCTTGATTTCCTTCGCCGGGTCGAGCTTACACCAGCGTTCGAGCGGCACCTTTGGCTCGCTCTTCGGCGCGGCCATCGCGAGCTTGCGGCCGGGTGTATCCTGGTAGAAGGCCATCGTGTCCGACGGGCAGTGGATGATGAGTGCTCCGCGGTTGCGGGCCGCAACGAGCAGTTCGTTCATGCGCGGGGCCATCTCGCCGACGCGGCCGGTGGCCCCGTCGCACCAGTGCTTGTCCCACATGTCGCACACAACAATGGCCGTCTTCGGGGCTGCCCATGTGGTCGGCGTTGTGAGCGTGTGGTACCGCCCCGAGCCGGGGGCCGTCTCGGTGCGGGTGCGGGTGTTCAGGGCGAAGGATTTGTCGTCGGCCGACGCGAGGGGAGCGAATAGGACCAACACCAGGAACGAAAGCGTACGCATCATCGGGAACCTCCGGGGGCGAGTCCGATCTTACCCGCCCGGTCGGCCAAAACCAGCAGAAAAGATCGTACCCCAGGGGCGAGAGTTTCGGTACACTGGCCGCATCGATACCCGTGAATCGAACCCCAGACACCATGTCGGCCCCCTCGACTGATCCCGCGCCGGACGACCGTTCGACCGTGGCATTCCCCCGGCCGGACGATGGCACGCCGACCTTCCACGCATCCGAGCAGGCCACGCACACCGTCCCGACGCCAGAAGGCTATCAGCCGCCCTCGGCCCCCGGCCCGCCGCTCCCCGACGACCACGCACCGCCGCAAGATTCCCGCTTCCAGGCTCCGCAGTTCTACAAGAAGGGGGGCATGGGCCGGGTGTTCGCGGCCGACGACGCGGAGTTGAACCGCCGCGTCGCCGTCAAGGACATCCAGCCCCGGCACCAGGGCATCGACTGGTATCGCCGCAAGTTCATCTTCGAGGCCGAAGTCACGGGTGAACTCGAACACCCCGGCATCGTGCCGGTGTACAGCCTCCGCCGGCCGACTGCCGATACGGACCACCCGTACTACGCCATGCGGTTCGTGGAAGGGGACACGCTCGCGGCGGCCATCGAGGAGTTTCACCGCGACGGCCCCACGACCTCGCTATCGGGCGAACAGTCGGTTGGGTTGCGGCGGATGCTCGCGCGGTTCCTGACCGTCTGCCAGACCATCGCCTACGCGCACAGTCGGCGAATCATCCACCGCGACCTGAAGCCGGACAACATCCTGCTCGGCCCGTTCGGAGAAACGCTGGTCGTGGACTGGGGCCTGGCGAAGCGACTGTCGAGCGGCGAGACGGCCCCGGAAGTTTCGACCGACACGGTTGCGTCCAGCACCGGCGGGGGCACTCCCGGTTACTGGTCGCCGGAACAGGCCGAGCGTGCAGCCGAACGGCACGACGAGCGGACCGACGTGTACGGCCTCGGGGCCGTGCTGTTCGCCATCCTCACCGGCCGGCCGCCGCACCCGCAGGGCGTCCACGCGGCCCGCCCACCGCAACCGCGGGACGAATCGCCGTGGGTGGACGCCGCCCTCGATGGCATCGTGACCAAGGCACTCGCCCTGGACCCGACCTACCGCCACCGATCGGCCGGCGAACTCGCCGCCCGTGTCGAGCGGTGGATGGCCGACCAGCCCGTGGCGGCCCAGTGGGATACGGTGGCCATCCTCCGCGAGCAATCGACGGACAACCCGAACGACACCGTCCTGCGCGAACAACTGGCCCGGCAGATTTCCAACCTCGGGCAGGTCTACCAGGGCATGGGGCGAAACTCCGAGGCCGCCGATGCGGTCATGGAAGCCGCCGTGCTCTTCCGCGAACTGTTCAAACTTTTCCCGCAGACGCCCCGCTTCCGGGCCGAACAGGCGAACTGCTACATCACCGCGGCCCGCCTGTACCAGGCTCTCGGGCGGGCAACGGCCGCCCAGTCCTGGCAGGCGCAGGCGGCCGAGATTTACCGCGGCTTGATCGCCACTCACCCCGGCGAGTACCGGCAGAACCTGGCCACGATCATCATCACACGGGAACTCGCCCTGCCGCCCCGCCCGGTACCGCCGACGAATCTCGACTTACAAGGGACGGGCGAATTCTCGCTCCCCTCCTGGGGCACGACCAACACCGAGAAGGGCACCGAGGCCGACATGGCCCTGCCCGATCAGCAGCGAACCGACGCGGAACTGCAAATTCCCGACGTGCCCGAACCGGAACTCGTGCAGGGGTACACCGTCACCCGCGTGATCGGCGAGGGCGGGTCGGGCCGCGTGCTGTTGGCCCGCGACAACGCCCTTCAGCGGATGGTGGCCATCAAGGAGTTCACGCAAGAGTTCACCGGCGTCCGCGGTCAGCGGTTCCTCCGCGAGATTCAACTGACGGCGAACCTCCGCCACCCGAACATCGTGCAGGTGTACACCTACGGCATCCACTCCGGGTCCGGCCGGCCGTTCCTGGTCATGGAGTACATCGCCGGCCGGAGTCTGCAGGAAGAAGCCCGCCTATTCCATCAATCGCCATCGCCGATGACTCCGGCGAACCCGGCGTTCACACGGCTGGTGAAGGCGTTCGCCCAGGCGTGCGAAGCCCTCGAGTACGCCCACGCGAACAAGATTGCCCACCGCGACGCGAAGCCGGCGAATGTCATCGTGCAGCCGGACGGGGCGGCCGTGGTCATCGACTGGGGCATCGCCAAGGGGTTCGCGGAAGCCCGCGACCTGGCCGCCGAAGACGTGGGGGACGACGAGAACTTCAGCGCGAACCTCACCCTGACTGGGGCCGTCGTCGGCACGCCTGTCTTCATCTCGCCGGAACACCTACTGCACAACGAACGGGCGAACGCCGCCCAGGACATCTACGCCCTCGGCGTGGGGCTGTTCGAGATTCTCACGGGGCAATTGCCGTTCACGGGCACGTCGTTCATCGACATCATGGCCGCCAAGGCGTCCGGCGAGGTCGTCCGACCGCGGACGTTGAACACCGGCGTCCCCGGCGACCTGGAACGAATCTGCTTGAAGGCGATGGCGAAAGATCCGACTGCCCGCCATACCTCGGCCGGCGACCTGTTCGCCGACGTGAACCGCTGGCTCCGGTCGCAGGGTGCCGACGTGAGTACTGGCCGGGGCGGGCGAACCTGGCGGGCGTCTCCATCCGCGGAAATGCACATCGACCCCCCTGCCGCCCTCCCGACGGCAGTGCCCCCGGCGGGCCGGCTCAATCGGCTGTGGGCATGGGTCCGCGGGCGGTAGCGTACTCGTCCGGGAAGCGAACGGCCGGCAGCCGCTGCGACGCGGCCCCCAACTCTTGCTCCCACTGTGTGCGGATCGCCAGCAGTTGCGGGTCGTCAGCCGACAGGCGGATCTGCTGCCGCAGGCGGAGTTCGCCGGCATGGTACACCGCCAGGTCGATCGGCGGGCCGACGGTCAGGTTCGAGCGCATCGTCGAGTCGAGCGAGATCAGCGCGAGTTTCGTCGCCTGTTCGAGCGAGGTGCTGTCGTACTTCACCGCCCGGTCGAGGATCGGCCGGCCGTACTTCGACTCGCCGATCTGCAAGAACGGACAGTCCGGCGTTGCCCGCAGCGGGTTCCCCTGCGGGTAGATCAGATACAACTCGTGCGGCTGTTGACCGATCTGCCCGCCGACGAGGAAGTTCACATTGAAGCCGATCTTGTCCTTTTCGAGGTGCTCGCGATCGCGGGTCGCCACCGCTCTCACGGCCTCGCCAACACACCGGGCGGCGTCGTACATCGTCGACACGCGGGCGAGGCCGATCCCCGTGTTGTAGTCGCTCTGCAACAGGGCCAGCACGCTCTGGCTGAGCGACAGCCCACCGCTGGTGAGCAGCACGAACACGCGCTCGCCGGGCTTCACGAACGTGTACAGTTTGCGGGCGACGTTAGCTTGATCGAGGCCGGCATTGGTGCGGGAGTCGGAAGCCAGCACGAGGCCGAACTTCGTGTGAATGGCGAGGCAGTACGACATCGTTCTCGGGGGCAAGAGGCGAGGAACGGGGTGTCGAGAGCATGATACCGGCCGCGGCCCGAATGTGCAGACTCAGAGCGACGGGTCTCCCCTCGTACGCCAAGATCAGCCGGTCGCCCATCCCGGAACGCTGCCGTTCGAGATAGGCAACCGCAGCCTTGATGTCGTCTAGTGTTACCGGAAGTTCTCGCGTGTTCAGCGGACCCTCGGCCGCGTCCAGCAGCATGAACCCCAGCCGTTCCTTCGCCGCTGTCGACAATGCCATCGCCTGCTGGACGAGGTCTGCCGGAATGTCAGTCTTGGCTTCGGCCGTCGTGCTCGTGACTCGTCCCCCTGTGTGCCCACATCATACCGTCGTGACGGCAATCGTGTCGAGCGCGGTCACTCCTTCGTCATCGTCTCGTCGAGGTTCAGCAACACCCGCGAGACCGTCACCCACGCGGCCAGTTGTGCCGGCGTCACGGCGTTCGGCAACTTGCGGGCGTCTTCGGGCTTGCTCACGGCCACGGCCCACGGGTCGGCCTTCGCGTCGGCGTATTTCGCCGTGTTCGTGGTCAGCAGTTCTGCCAGAATCGCCGACTCCTCGGCCGTCGGCTTGCGCGACACGCACAGTCGGAAGGCGAACGCGATGCGCTCCGCATCGGTCGCGCCGCCTTCCTTCACCGCTCGCATCCCCAACGCTTGGGCAGCCTCAACGAAGATCGGCTCGTTCATCGCCGTGAGGGCTTGCAGGGGCGTGTTCGAGCGCGACCGCTTCACGCACGCGAAGTCGCCGGTCGGCGAGTCGAACGCCTGCAACGCCGGGTACGGGATGCTGCGGAAGCGGAACACGTAGAGGCTGCGGCGGTAGCGATCCGGCCCGGTACTTTCGGGCCACACCTTCGGGCCGTAGCTCGCCGGGGGTTGCGTGAGGAACGGCGGGATCGGCGGGTAGACGCTCGGCCCGCCGACCGTCGGGTTTAGCAAACCGCTCGCGGAAAGGACGATGTCGCGGACGATCTCGGCATCCACGCGGAAGCGGGGACCGCGGGCGAGCAGACGATTCGCGGGATCGATCGCGAGCAACTCCGGCGTCACCTTCGACGACTGCCGGTAAGTGGCGCTCGTAACGATCAGCTTGTGTAGTTGCTTCGGCGACCAGCCCTTCTCTACAAACTCGACGGCCAGCCAGTCGAGAAGTTCCGGGTGCGTCGGCGGTTCGCACTGCTTGCCGAGATCTTCGGAGGTGCTAACGATGCCGGTGCCGAAGTATGCCTGCCAGACGCGGTTGACGAAGGATCGCGCCGTCGTCGGAGCCTTCACGTCGGTCAGCCACTTGGCGAGGCCGATGCGGTTCGCCGGCAGGTCGGCGGCCGGGGCGTTCAGGAACAGCGGCACGCCGACGCTCACCTTCTCGCCGGGCTTCAGGAAGTCGCCGCGCTTCAGCAGGTGCGTCGGACGTTCATTCGTGCGCTCGGTGTAAACGAGCTGTGTGTCGCCGGCCGGGTGGGTCTTCCACAGGCTCTCGATCTTCGCGTTCGCGTCCTTCCACGCGGCCACGGTCGTGCGGTACACGGCGAACGAATTGGCCTTCCCGGACAGCGGGTCGGCGACCGCGGTCGGCGCATCGGTCACGCTCAGGCGGAAGCGCCCGAGGTTGTTGTTCTGGTTGTCGTCGCTGTTCCAGCCGCCGTGGTTCTGCACGAGCTTGAACGTCACCTTCGCGTTTGCGGGAACCGCGACCGGATTCTCGAACACAAACACGGCGACGTGCGGCACATTGCTGCGGCCAGGGCCGATGTCCGGCGACCACGCCGTTTTGTCGTCGCCGTCAATGGCGAACGCGATCGGCCCGGTGATGCGGCTGCGCTTCGACTTGTCGTCGAAGATTGCCTCCAGCGGCTTCTCGGCCGAGTTCGCGTCGGCGGTGGCACTCGCGATCTTTACCGTCTTGCCGTTGATCTCGACGCGCATCTCGGTGAGGGCGAACAGGCCGAAGACCGAGCGACCGGGGCCGTTCCGCGGCAAGTTTGGATCGTTGAGGAGCTCCAGACGCACGGCCGAGATGGTCTTCAGCTTCGTCGGCCCAGTGAAATCGGTCGTGTGCTTCGTCGGGGCGTAGCCGCTGGCGAAAATCGAGCCGTCCGGCAGCAGCGTGTGCTTCTGCCCGCCACTGGTGTCGAGGGCCGGGCGGATCACTTCCCACGCCGGCTGGTCGGCCTTCACCTTCGCCTCCCACGCGGCCAGCTTCTTCGCCCAGTCGGGCGTCTTGTGCTTCAGGTCGGCTTCGATCTCCTGGACCTGCCGGAAGAGGTCCGCCCGCTTCATCAACTCATCCGGCGTGTACACCGTCACGTTCGACTCGTTGGCGTTATTGAGGTACGCGAACAGGCGGTAGTAATCGCTGTGCGTGATCGGGTCGTACTTGTGCGTGTGGCACTGGGCGCACTGGATCGTCAGGCCGAGCATCGCTTTGCCGACGGCGTCCATGCGATCGAACATCGCCTCCATGCGGAACTGCTCCGGGTCGATGCCGCCCTCCTCGTTAATCATGCTGTTGCGGAGGAAGCCGGTGGCGACGATCTGATCCTGCGTCGCGTTTGGCAGCAGGTCGCCGGCGAGTTGTTCCGTCAGAAACTGGTTGTACGGCAGGTCGCGGTTGAAGGCGTTGATGACGTAATCGCGGTAGAAGTACACCGACCGCGGCTTGTCCTTCTCGTACCCGTCGCTGTCGGCGTACCGGGCGGCGTCGAGCCACAGCCGGCCCCACCGCTCGCCGTAGTGCTTCGACGCGAGCAGGCGGTCCACGACCTTCTCGTAAGCCTGCGGCGACGTGTCAGCGAGAAAGTCATCGACTTCCTTCGGCGTCGGCGGCAGTCCGAGGAGGTCGAGCGACAGCCGGCGAATCAGCGTGGCCTTGGCCGCCTCCGGCGACGGCATTAGTTTCTCTTTCGCCAAGCGAGCCAGCACGAAGGCGTCGATCGGGTTTAATTTTTGAACTTTGAACTTTGAACTTTGAACTTCGGGAACGGGAGGCCGAGTCGGGGCGGTGAACGCCCAGTGCGCCGCCCCGGCTTCGTTCGCCAGCGAATCTGGCCACACTGCCCCGGCGTCGATCCACTTGCGGATGATCTCGACCTTCTCCTTCCCCAGCGGCTTCTTCGGCGGCATCACCGCGTCTTCATCGGTGCTGGCGATGCGGCGGTACAGTTCGCTCTCGGCAGCCTTGCCCGCGACGATGCCGGTCTTCTTCGACTCGCCCCCGCGGACGGCCGACGAGCGCACGTCGATGCGGAAGTCGGCGGTGCCCTTCTTCGCGTCGTGGCACTTGTAGCAACTCTCTTTCAGGATCGGCAGCACGTGCTTCTCGAAGCTGACCGCGTTCGGGTCGCCATCGGCAGATGCGGCAAGCGGAAGGGCGATGAGGAATGCGAGGGAGAAAAGTCGCAGCATGATGATCGCACCGAGGAGAGAAGCGGGTGTGTGTATCGTACCGAACAAAACCGTCCCCGTTTAGTCGCGACGCGGAGTCTTCGGGGCGGTGCGCGAAGGTTGCACCCCGGCGCCCCGCTCCGAAGACTCCGCGTCGGGCTAAACTTACTACAACGCACACTATGCTCCCCGCCGATCACTTCCGCCATTGCCCCCGCTGTGCGGCCGCCGTCCCGGTCGGCGCGACCCCACTCCACTGCTCGGCGTGCGACTTCACCTACTATTTCAACCCGACGCTCGCGGCGGCCGCGTTCATCGTGCGGCCGGACGGCCCGTACGTGTTCATCCGCCGTGAACGCGACCCCGGTAAAAGCAAGCTCACCGTGCCCGGCGGATTCGTGGACATCGGCGAGACGGTCGAGGAGGCGTTGGCGCGCGAAGTGCGCGAGGAAGTTGGCCTGACGATCACAGACGTGCGGTACGTCTGCTCGCTGACCAACCGCTACTTGTACAAGGGCGTAACGTACCCGGTGTGCGACTTCATCTTCCGCGCGGTAGCCGTCAACCCGGACGCGGCCATCGTCGGCGACGGTGCGACAGCCGTCGAGTGGCGGCGACTCGAAGACCTCGATCCCGACGAGCTGGCGTTCCCCAGCGTGCGACGGGGGCGAGAGTTGCTACTCACGGGTCATGCCCCGCCGTAGTCGATCTCGTCCGGGTCGTCGATGCGGTGCTTCAGGATAAACTCGCGGCGACCCTCGACTTCGTCGCCCATCAGCATGCGGAACATCTTCTCGGCGGCCATCGCGTCGGCCATCGTCACCCGCAACAGCGTCCGCCGCTTCGGGTCGAGCGTCGTGTCCCAGAGTTCCTCCGGGTCCATTTCGCCCAGTCCCTTGAACCGCGTGACCGTCATCCCCTTCTCGCCGATCTTGCGGACCTCGGCGGCCAGTTGCCGGAGGTGATCGAGGTCGCACTCTACTTCGCCGCTGACGAGCTTGAACCGCGGCAGTGGTTCGCGACCGGCGACCCGTGGCAACGGCACCAGGTCGCCCGGGTCGAAGCCCGCCTCCCCCAGTTTCGCGATCGCGCGGTTCATCGCCTTCACCTCGTGCCACTCGTCCACCGTGAAGCGCGTCGCCTCATCGACCATCGGCTTGCCGTCGGGCGTGAGCACGGGGGCCGTCGTCAGCGGCAGGCCGTCGCTCACCGTGAGTTCGACCTTGCGCTCGGCCGATTCCTTCACGCGGAACGCCTCGACTTCCTCCTGCGAGTAGAAAAAGTGTTCCTTCAAACCCAACCGGACGTGGAACTGCGGCAGACCCTTGTCCGCGGCGTACCGGTGGAGAAACGATTCCAGCGTGTGGCCGCGGCGTTCGAGCGTGACCGTCGCCTCGGCCACGTCCTGGATGATTGGGAACATCCGCTTCAGGTCGGTGCCGACGATTTCTTTTTCCTTCCCCGGTTTCACGATGATGAACTTCGTACCGTTCAGGCCGCGGTTCATCAGTTCGCCACTCATGGCCTCACGGGTGGCGATGAAGCGGACCTCTTTCTTCTGCGTCACCTTGTACAGCGGCGGACGGGCGACGAAGATGTTGCCGTCCTCGATGAGCTTGCGCATCTGGCGGAAGAAGAATGTCAGCAGCAGTGTGCGGATGTGCTGGCCGTCCACATCGGCGTCGGTGAGGATGACGATCTTGCCGTACCGGAGTTTGGCCACGTCCTCGATATTGCCGATGTCCACGCCGACGGCGGCGATGAGGGCGGCGATTTCCTCGTTCCGCACGAGCTTCTCGATCTTGGCCCGCTCGACGTTCAGCACCTTGCCCCGCAACGGTAGTACGGCCTGGAAGACGCGATCCCGCCCGCTCTCGGCCGACCCGCCGGCCGAGTCGCCTTCCACCAGGAACAGCTCGCTCTTGTCACGCTCGCGGGTGGAACAGTCCATGAGCTTGCCGGGCAGCCCGCCCCCGCCGAGCAGGTTCTTGCGGTCGGTCATCTGATCTTTGAGTGCCCGCGCCTTGATCCGGTACTCGGCCGCGATGGCGATCTTCTTGCAAACCTTGCGGGCCGTGTCCGGGTTCTTCTCCAGGTACGCCGACAGGGCCTCGTACACCACGCTGCTGACGACGCCGTCCACTTCGGGGTTGTTGAGCTTCACCTTCGTCTGCGATTCGAACAGCGGGTCCGGGTGGCCGATGCTGACGACGGCGGTTAAGCCCTCGCGGCAGTCGCGGCCGATCACGTCGAGGCTTTCCTTGAACGATCCCTCCTTCTTGCCGTAGGCAATAATCGCCCGCGTCAGACCGCCACGGAAGCCGGAGAGGTGCGTGCCGCCGTCCGGGTTGTAAGCGTTGTTGGCGTAACATCGCTCGACTTCGTTCTCGCGGGTGCTGTACTGGATCGCGACTTCGACGAGCACGCCGTCCACGTCCTTGTGAACGTAGATCGGCACGTGAACGGGTTGCTCGCCCGTGTTGAGATAGATCACGTACTCGGCGATGCCGCCGTCGTACTGGAAGGTGTCAACCTTGTTCTCGCGCTCGTCGACGAGGGTGAACTTCAACCCCTTGTTGAGGTACGCCAACTCGCGGAAGCGACCGGCGAGGATGTCGTAGTTGAACGCCTGTGTGCCGAAGATTTCCGGGTCCGAGTCGGGCTTGAACGTGATCGTCGTACCGGTCTGGCCGGGGGCGGCCGGGCCGATCGTCTTCAGCGGGCTGACGGCGTACCCCTTCTCGAACTCCATCTGGTAGACTTTGCCGTCCCGCCGGACCTCGGCCTCGCACCACTCGGAGAGGGCGTTCATCGCCTTCGCGCCCATGCCGTGCAACCCGGCCGACACGCGATAGGCGGCGTTGTCGAACTTGCCCGACGTGCCGGCCACCGTCAGGGCGTCTTCGAGCGTGGACTTCCCACTGTCGGCCTTGACGCCGACGGGGATGCCCCGCCCGTCGTCGGCAACGGAACACGACCCGTCGATGTGCAGCGTGACCTTGATGTTCTTGCAGTACCCGGCGAGGGCTTCGTCCACGGAGTTGTAGACGATTTCGTACACGAGGTGGTGAAGGCCGGACGTGCTCGTGTTGCCGACGTACATCCCCGGATTCTGCCGAATGTGGGCAGCGTCCTTCAGGGTCTTCATGTTCTTTTCGGTGTATTCCACCTTCGTCAGGTCTTCGCTCATGTCGCATCATCCTTAACTGATGTTGAAGCTTGATTCTCCGGGGCGAAAGCCCAGGGACGGCCGTCCCTGGGCTTTCGCCCAATTCGTGTTACCACGTCCCCACGCGGAACTTGATGTCCGTCACGGCCGTGCCCGGCAGCTTCTTGCGGAGGTCGGTCAGTAGTCGCCGCTTGTGGAACTGGGCCAGTTCTTGCAGCAGTACGCCGTTCTTCACTTCGACCTCGATCACGCCGCGGCGGATGGCCATCACGCGGGTGTCGGCTTGGCGTTCCGGGCCGACGGTTTCCGCCCAGGCGGTCTCCAAATTGACGCGCTCGCTCTTGCGGCCCCACCCGCGGGCGGTGAACAGCTTCGCCAGGATGTCGCCGATGTTCTCGGGACCCGTGTTCTCGCCGGCCATACGCCCCTCAGCCGGTCAGCGGCATCACCAGGTACAGGTAGTCGGCACCGAGGCGGAACACCGCCGGCTTCTGGCCGTCGGTCATCTCCAGCGTCAGCGTCGGCTCGCTCTCGACGGCCCGCAACATGTCGATGAGGTACTGCGGGTTGAACGCGATGTCGATCTGGCCGCCCTTGTAGTCGGGCAGGTCCATCGTCACCTCGCCACTGCCGTGGTCGGCCCCGCCCTGCGCGTTCAACGTCAGCTTGCCGGGTTCAAACTTGAACTCGACCCGCTTCGACTCGTCGTCGGTCATGATCGCCGCCTGCCGCACCCGCGAGAGGAACTCGGCCGTCGGGATGGTCAGCGTCGTGCCGGGCTTCTTCGGGATGATGTCGCGGTACGGCGGGAAGCGGCCTTCCACCAGCCGCGTGTGAATGAGCGCCCGGCCGGTCTGGAACATCGCCTCGTTCGGCTTGAGCACCACGCGGATCAGTTCGCCGTCGTCGGCCAGGCTGCGTTCCAGCAGTTGCATGGCCTTCTGCGGCACAAGGTGTGACTGCGTCTTCGCGTCCTTCACGCCGCCGTGAACATCGGCCACGCCCTCGGTGAGGGCCAGCCGGCGGGTATCGGTGGCGACCATGCGGGCCTTCTTCTCCTCGGCTTCCCACAGCACACCCGTGACGGCCCAGCGGGCGGTGGCCTCGGTCTTGTCGGCGGCGAAGGCGGTTCGCTTAATCATGCTCCGCAACAGGCCGGCGTTGATCTCGTGGTATTGGCCGCCATCATCGAAGGCGGGGATGTCCGGGAAATCGTTCGCGTCGCCGCCGGGCAGGTTGAACCGGCCGGTGCTGGTGCGGACGAGCGTGCCGTTCTCGTCGCTGTCCAGCGTGATGTCGGCGTCCGACGATTCGCGGAGGATCGAGATGAGCTTGTTCGGCTGGAGCAGCGCCGCCCCGGCCCGTTTGACCTCGATGCCACGGAGTTCGTACCGCACGCCGATTTCCAGGTCTGTGGCCATGAGAAAGAGTGCATCGTCCTGGGCGACGGCCTTGATGCACGCGAGCACCGGCTTCGTGGTGCGGGCGGCCACGGCCACGCCGACGAGCTGGCAGGCGGTCAGCAGCCAGTCGCGTTGACACTTCACTTTCACAGCGAGTCTCCCGATTACGGAGGGTGGGTGTTCTGATTAATCTGGAACAATTCACAACGGATCGGGCCGGTCTGGGTTCTGGCCTCTCGTTCGCGGTCTTCTCTTTCCGATCCCTTATGTAAATCCTCAGTGTTAGTAGTAAAGTCCCGGCTCCGTTCGTCGCTCGTTGGTCCGCCGGCCTCACTTTGCCCAGGAATACGAGTCTTTCCGAAGTTCAGCACCCTGTGGAAAACCTGGCGCGCCGGTGGTGCGCAACTGGCGCGCCGTGACGCGCCACGAAACGCCCGATTTCTGCTGCCCCGCGTTCCGCACTCGCGCGCCGCTCGTTATCACTGGCGCACCATCGGCGCGCCGGGTTTTCCACAGGGTGCGCGTCAACC
>JBBQCQ010000015.1:0-15018 GCA_038318835.1 Gemmatales bacterium
GTCCCCAGACCCCAGAAGAATTACTTGCCGCCTGTCGCCTTCTTCAACTGCTCTTCCGCCTGGGCGGCCGCTTCCTCGATCGTGCCGACGTACATGAACGACGACTCCGGCAGGTGGTCCCACTTGCCGTCGCAGATTTCCTTGAAGCTGCGGATCGACTCCTTCAAGGGCGTCACGTTCCCCAGCTTGCCGGTGAACGCCTCGGCCACGATGAACGGCTGGCTCAGGAACCGCTCGATCCGGCGGGCACGGGCCACGACTTGTTTGTCTTCTTCCGACAGTTCATCGACGCCGAGGATGGCGATGATGTCTTGTAGTTCGCGGTATCGTTGCAGAATCCGCTTCACGCGGTCGGCCACGGTGAAGTGCTCCTCGCCGACGATGGCCGGGTCGAGCAGACGGCTGTTCGACGACAGTGGGTCGATGGCCGGGTAGATGCCCTTTTCCGAGATCGAGCGTTCGAGGTAGATGAACGCATCGAGGTGCTGGAACGTGTTGGCCGGGGCGGGGTCGGTCGGGTCGTCGGCCGGCACGTACACGGCCTGCACGCTCGTGATGGCCCCCTTCGTGGTCGAGGTGATCCGCTCTTGTAGTTCACCCATCTCGGTGGACAGCGTCGGCTGGTAGCCCACGGCGCTCGGCATCCGGCCGAGGAGGGCCGACACTTCCGAACCAGCCTGGCTAAACCGGAAGATGTTGTCCACGAACATCAGGGTCTCGGCCCCGGTCGTGTCGCGGAACCACTCGGCCATCGTCAGGGCCGACAGGGCGACGCGGAGGCGGGCACCCGGCGGTTCGTTCATCTGGCCGAACACCATCGCCGTGCTTTCGAGCACCTGCTTCGCGTCGGGTCCGACCCCGGTCTTCGTTTCTTGCATTTCGAGCCAGAGGTCGTTCCCCTCGCGGGTCCGCTCGCCGACACCGGCGAACACCGAGTAGCCCTTGTACACCTTCGCGATCCGCGAGATAAGTTCTTGCAGAATGACCGTCTTGCCCAGCCCGGCCCCGCCGAACAGACCAGCCTTCCCGCCCCGCGCGAGCGGCGTGAGCAGGTCGATAACCTTGATGCCGGTTTCGAGCACTTCCGACTTCGGCGACAGCTCGTTGAACTTCGGCGGCTCACGGTGGATCGGCCGGCGCTCGTCGTACTTCACCGGGCCGCGGCCGTCGATCGGCTCGCCGAGCAGGTTGAACACGCGGCCGAGGGTGCCGAGGCCGACGGGCACCGACAGGGCCGCCCCGGTGTCGGTGGCGCTCATCCCGCGAACGAGACCGTCGGTGCTGCCGAGGGCCACGCACCGCACGCGGCTGCCGCCGAGGTGCTGCTGCACTTCGCCGGTCAGGCTGATGGGCACGCCGCCCTTGGCTTCTTCGTTGATCTTCAGCGCATTGTAAATCTCCGGCAGGTGGCCGTCCTCGAACTCGACGTCGAACGTCGAGCCGATGATCTGCACGATCTTGCCGGTCTTCGTGGCGGTGGCGACCATGTCGTATCGTCCTCGGTTAACCTTGTTTCGGTATCAGAAAGCTCAGGTGGTGGGCTGCGTGAACCAGGTGCATCTTCCGGCCGTCGTCGCGTGTCAGTCGGCCGAACATCGGGGACGGGTGCGTCGGCCCCGTCCATTCGGTGAATCGCTTCGCCGCCCGCCGCAGGTGGTCGAGGGCTTCCGCCGCGTCGCCGCCGGAGGCCGCCACCGTCTGCGGAATGGCCGGCGACCCGGCCGGGATGCGGTTCGTGGCAATCGCCTTCCGCAGCATCCGCGGCCCGATTGTGTGCCGCACGACCCACATCGGCGGCTTCAGCAAGAGCGTCACCCGCGGCATACCGTCGAGCGGGTACTCCAGCCAGCGGGCCAGATGCTCGCAAACCTGGGCGAGGTCCCACTTGCCCGCCCGGTCGTACCCCTTCGCCTGCAAGCTCTCGGCGTCCCGCACGACTTCGTCGAACGAGTCAAACTTCAGTTGGCGACGTTGGATGGTCACAATGTTCGCCCCAAAGCCCATGGACGACCGTCCGTGGGCTTTCGCCCATCTGTTATTTCAACGCCTCGCTGCCCGCGATGAGTTCGCTGATTTCCTTCGTGATGTTCGCCTGCCGCGTTCGGTTGTATTCGCGGGAAATCTCTTTAATCAGGTCGCCGGCGTTCTCGGTCGCGGCCTTCATCGCCACGCGGCGGGCGATCTGCTCGCTCACGGCCGCGTCGAGGAAGCACTTGAACAGCCGCACCTTGAACGCCACCGGAACGAGGTTGTTCAGAATCTCGCCAGCGTTCGGCAGGAACTCGTAATCGTCCTTCGGCCCTGCCGCAGTTGTCGTCGCGGTCGGCACGCTGGAGAGCGGCAAGAGCGACTCGACCACCGGCGTTTGCCGGGAGGCCGTGACGAACTTCTGATAGCAGACGAAGACCTGATCGACTTTGCCGCCGATGTACAGGTCGATGTACTTCTGGGCGACCTCATCCACCTGCTCGAAGGACGGCTTGTCCTCGAACTGCTGGTACTGGGCCGTCATCGGGATGCCCTGGAACTTGAAGAACGTCGCCCCGCGACGCCCCGACACTTCCAGGTCGAACGGAATGTTGTCCGCCCGCAGTTGGCGAATCTTGATCTGCGCTTCGCGCAGGATGCCGCCGTTGTACCCCCCACACAGACCGCGGTTCGAGGTGCAGACGAGCAACAGCGCCTTGTTGACCTTCGGCCGTACTTCCAGTAGCGGGTGGCTGACCTCGCCCGCGCTCTCGCTCAGGTCGGCCGCGAGTTCGGCGATCTTCTTGGTGTATGCCTCGGCCTCGGTCGCCCGGTCCAACGCCTTCTTGAAGCGGGCCGTGGCGATGAGTTCCATGGTCTTCGTGATCTTGCGGATGTTCCGCACCGCCTTTCGGCGTTTCACGAGCAAGCGAAGGTTGGCCATCGTGTTCTTTCGCTCTCAATTCTGCAGGTCTTTCAGCGGTCTAAAACATATTCGGCTTGCCGAGCTTCCGCCGGATCACGGAGAACTGCCCCGCGTGTTGGATCGTGTGGCTCGCCGCGAACATCAGCACATGGGCGAGCGTTGGGCCAGCCCACTGCATCTTTTCCGAGGACGGCCGATCCAGGTCGGCATCGGTCAGTTTCGCAACGGCCGCAATCGTGGCCGCGCGAGTCTGGTCGAGCAGTTTCAGGTAGCCGTCTTTGGTGAGGAACCCCGCATCATGATCGATCTTCGAGCCTTTCCCGCCATGCAACTCCGCGAACCCCGTTGGGAATGCGGGGAATGCGGCGTCTGGCAACTCGGCGTTCACCAAGAACGGATCGCCGAGGATGACATTCCCAAGTTGCCACGCCGCGTGGTTCGCGCCGGGCACCGGCCGAACCAATAACTCAGCATCGGTGAAATCGCCGATCAGCATTTCCAGTGTGGCCTTGGTCGATTCCAGGGCCAGGATCAGGACTTGGCAGCCGGTCATTGCGATCTCTCAGCTGGGCACGGGAAGAACATCACACTACGCCTTGAACTGCGGCTGGAACGTCGCGATGGCATTGTCGAGCCGCTTGATGACTTCGTCCGTCATCTTCTTGTCCTTTGCAAGTTGCTCGCGGGCTTCCGGCATTTGTTCCTTCACGAAGGTGAGGAACTGCGTCTCCCACTTCTTGACCGCCTTGCGGTCCACCTTGTCGAGCGCGCCGCTATTGCCGGCGTAGATAATCATCACCTGATCCAGCACCGGCAGCGGCTTGTAGGCGTCCTGCTTCAGAATCTCGACCATGCGGTAGCCGCGGTCGAGTTGCTGCTGCGTGACTTTGTCGAGTTCGGTGCCGAGTTGGGCGAAGGCTTCCAGTTCGCGGAAGGCGGCGAGGGCGAGCTTCAAACCGCCGGCCACCCGCTTGTCCTTCATCGCGCCGATTTGGGCGTTCCCACCGACGCGGCTCACCGAGATGCCCACGTCCACGGCCGGCAGCACGCCGGCGTTCTTCAGGTCGGGTTGCAGGTAAATTTGCCCGTCGGTGATGGAGATCACGTTCGTCGGGATGTACGCGGACACTTCGCCTTCGAGCGTCTCGATGATCGGCAGAGCAGTCAGCGAACCGCCGCTGCTCGGCACCTTCGCCAGTTTGTGGCCGGGGAACTTCGGCAGGTGTTCGTGCTCGGCCATTTCCTTGTCCAGCGGCCCCTTGTAGACCTTCCCCTTCTCACTGGCGGTTCGCTTGCGGGTCGCGTCGTCGAGCGAGTTCACGGCCCACTCATCCACGACCTTCGTCGCGTCAGCATCGTTCGGCACGATCACGTATCGCTCGGCCATCTTCGCGGAGCGTTCGAGCAAACGGCTGTGACAGTAGAACACGTCGCCGGGGTAAGCCTCGCGACCGGGAGGGCGACGGACAAGCAGCGACAGTTGGCGGTACGCGGCGGCTTGCTTCGACAGGTCGTCGTACACGACGAGCGTGTCCTTGCCTTCCTCGTACATGAAGTACTCGGCCATCGCACACCCGGCGTAGGGGGCGATGTACTGGAGCGGGGCGGCGTCGGCGGCCGACGCGACCACGAAGATCGTGTAATCGAGGGCACCCGATTCCCGCATCCGCTCGACGACGCTGGCGATCTTCGATTCCATCTGCCCGCACGCCACGTACACGCAGATGACGCCTTCTTCCTTCTGGGCGAGGATGGCGTCGATGGCGATCTGCGTCTTGCCGGTCTTGCGGTCGCCGATGATGAGTTCTCGCTGGCCGCGGCCGACGGGCGTCATCGCGTCCACGGCCTTGAGGCCGGTTTGCAGCGGTTGCTTCACCGGCTGGCGATCGACGATGCCGGGGGCTGGCGATTCGAGCATCCGCCGCTTGTCGGTGATGATCGGCCCCTTGCCGTCCATCGGGTTGCCGAGCGGGTCAACCACGCGGCCGATGAGCGCCCGGCCGACCGGCACGCTGAGCAGTTGCCCGGTGGTGCGGACTTCCATCCCCTCGCGGACTTTGAGGTAGTCGCCGAGGATGATGACCGACACCGAGTTTTCTTCGAGGTTGAAGGCGAGGCCCTTCACGTCGGCTTCGGGGAAGTCGATCATCTCGCCGGTCATGACGCCGGACAGGCCGTAGCAGCGGGCGATGCCGTCGCCGACTTCGAGTACCTGCCCGACCTCGCGAGATTCGGACTTCTGGCCGAACTCGCCGATCTGGCGGGAGATGACGCTGATGATTTCGCCGGCGTTGATCTTATTGGAGGACATAGCTGGTGCCTCGCTCCATCAGTTGTGTGCGGAGGGTTTGGATGCGGGTGCGAACCGACGTGTCGATGACGCGGTCGCCGATCTGAACGATGAGGCCGCCGATCAGGTCCGGCTCGACCACGGGGACGATCACCGGAGACTTGTTCAGGCTCGCGGCGAGTGTCGTTTTCAGTTTGTGAATTTGGTCGTCGCTCAACACCACGGCCGACTTCACGGTCACGCGGATGCGGCCGGCGTGCTGATCGCGGAGGTCGCGGTAGACGGCGGCGACCGAGCGAATCAGGCCGAGGCGGTTGTTCTGGTTCAGCACGCCGAGCAGGTTGCGAACCGGCTCGGACAGACCGGCGAACGCCTCGCGGAGCAGCGGCTCTTTCTGCCGCTTGCTAATCGTCGGGTTGTTCAGGAAAGCCTCGACTTCCGGCCTCGGAGCGAAGACGTTACGGATGACATCGTCGAGTTGCTCGCCGATCTCGTCCCGCTGGTTCGCCTTCCCGGCCACGCTCAGTAAAGCTTCGGCGTACACGCGAGCCAACCGGCTGCGGGTTACGCCTTCGTCGAGCACGTTGTCGAGTTTGTCGGACATGAAAGCTCCGAGTTTAGCCGCACATTGAAGAACAGAAACGCAGATCAGAAGCAGAAAAAGTATCGATCTCGATCTGCGTTTGTCCTCTTCATCTGCGGCTAAAACGTCTTTAGTTCTTCGACGGCACCGCGCTGTTCAACTCCGACAAAGCCTCATCCACGAGGGCCTTGTGGTCGTCCGCGGTCAGGTTCTTTTTCACGGCTTTCGTCGAAAGCAGCGTCGCCAGGTCCACGGCCTTCAGGTAAATCTCCTGTAGGGCGGTGTCCTTCGCCGTCTCGATCTCTCGCTTCGCTCGGTCGCGTTCGGCGGCAGCTTCCTTCATTCCCGTCTCGCGTTCCTTCGCCCGCAGGGCGTCGGCATCGCGCCGGGCTTCTTCCAGCATTGCCCGGACCTTGTCGTTCGCGGTGGCGAACTCGGCGTTGAGCTTCGCAGAGGCTTCCTCTGCCTCGCGACGCGCCTTGTCAGCCGCGTCCTTCACGGCGGAGAGCATCTCTTCACGCTTCTTCAAACCCGTGACGATGTTCGGCCACGCGAAGAAGTACAGGATGGCGAACAGGGCCACGAACACCACGATGGTGTAGATCGACTGGTCCCAGCGGGCGGGGAAGTCGATGAACGCCGTCGGGTCTGTCTCGTGATCGGCCGGGGCCGCGCCGGCTTTGTTTTCGGCCGGCGTCGGGTGGGCCGCATCGGCGAACGCGCTCGGCACGCTCGCGGCGAACAGCAAGCCCAGCACGAGGGCCGCGGTCAAGCGATGGAACATGGGATCACCTCCGGGAAAAAACCGAGCTGGTCGAGCCAGTGGTTAGTTGCCCACGAAGATGGTGACGAGGCAGAGGATGAGGCTGAGAATCCCGGCCCCTTCAACCAGCCCGCCGACGATCAGCATGGCCGTCTGGATCGTGCCCGCTTGCTCCGGCTGACGGGCGATGCCGCTCATGGCCGCGTTGCCGATGAGGCCCAGACCCAGGCCAATGCCGAGGACGCTCAGGCCCATGCCGATGGCGGCGGCCGAACCGGCCCCTGCGGCGGCCGAAGCCATGCCAGCGGTGCCGAGAACCAACAGAAGGGCGGAGAACAGTGGGAGGATGCGACGCTGCATGGGAAGACTCGTCCTTTCGAGGAAAACAGTCGGTTAAAGGTTCCGCAGGCTCGTTAGTGGGCCGGATGCTTCGCCAGCCCGATGAAGATCGAAGTCAGGAGCGTGAACACGAAGGCTTGCAGCCCCGCGACGAACAGTTCCAGGGCGCTGAGCGCGATCGACAGCAGCACGCTCACCGGAGCGATCACGTAATACAGCCAGCCCGGAGACTCGTGCAGGTAGCCGCCCATCGGATCGGACACCGGCCGCGACACGTACTGGATGAAGAACAAGATCATGAACAAGGCCGTGTGCCCGGCCAGCATATTGGCGAACAGACGAATGGCCAACACCGCGAGGCGAATGAACGCTGTCGCGTATTCCAGCACCGCCATCCCGATCGTAATCATCGTGCCCATGAACCGGATCGCGGGGCCGCCTTCCAGGTGGATGTGCGGCACGAATGACTTGATGTACTTCGCGAAGCCCATTTCCTTGATGCCGGCCGTGTGGATCACCACGAAACTACATAAGGCTAGGGCGAACGTCACCGCAATGCTCGCCGTGGCCGACCCGAGAAACGGCACCATACCAAGCAGATTCACCAGGAAGATGAAGAAGAACATCGTGGTCAGGAACGGCGTATACTTGTCAGCCTCATCGCCCAGCCCCGGCTTCGCGATCTTTTCCTTCACGAAGTACAGCAGCGATTCCAGCATGTTCCACATCTTGCCGCGGGGGGTGTCACCCGAAGCCATCTTCTTGCCGAGCCAGATCATGGCGACGGCCACAAGGAACGCGGCCAAAGCCAGGAACAAGTGGAACCGCGTAATCTGATAGCCAGCGATCTTCGGCAGATGAACATGGAGGCCGAGGGACTCGAACAGTTCGATGTGTGGGTTGTCGATGACGTGGTGGAACGGGTCGATGTCCAGCGGCTTGCCGGCGACGGTCTGAGTGGACATGGCGGTGTCACCCTTTCCGGCCATTCGCCCTGCCGCGTCCGACCCAGCCCGGCTTCGCAAGAACGAAGACCTCGGCGGCCAACGTGGAGAGGTAGGCCACGATAATCCAAACCCAGAGAGCCACGCCGTCGTTCGGCTCTCGATCTCGACCGAAGAAAATCGCACAGCCACCACCCAGGGCGACCGTCATTCGCAGGAGCGACATCGCCCCCCAGCCAACCGCGGCGCGCCGGGGATGGCGAGCCATTAATCGCTGCATCCACCAGATGCTGAACAGCCCGACCGGCCCGACCAGCAGGACCGCGAGGAGGCTATTCGTTACCTGCCCCGGCCCGTATAAGACTTCCGTGATGGGTGATACCGCGAGCAGCACCGCACTTGGGAGTGCTACCCAGCCGTAGTCCCGGCCGTTCACGTTTTGGGTTCCGGTTTCACCAGTCGGACCAGGTGAAACATAGCGACGGCCAAACCTAGTGGGCTGAGAATCAAGGTCGCCCACGGAATGCCGTTGAGCGTACCCATAGCGTAGTCGATCAGCACGCCAACCAGCGCGAAGCCCACGATTTCTGAGCCGATGACCGAGGCCGACGCGAGTCGGAGCTGCTTCGGCGGGCCGTTCGCCATCCACCACCTCGCCAGGGCGTTGTGGCTTGTTGCCCTCATTATCCAACTGAGGAAATAATCGTCAACAAGACTTTGTGAAAAAATTCACAAAGTATCTGGCGATTGAGTTGATGACTGTCAGAGTCGAAAAGTAGGGGATGTGTCCTCGGATGTTATAATCGGGCAATTCGGAGTAACTGCGAATAATGTTGGCTTTCGGTCCTTTGGGGGGTCGGAAAATCGACAAAGATGACGAAGTATCCCCAAATCGCGTTGACACACTCATGCGAATTTTTTTACACTATCTTTAGTCAAGGAACGGAAACTCCTTACGAATCCTCGGCCGGATGCCCCACCCGATTCTCCGGCGTGTGAACGAAACGATCGCGCCGGTTTCTCCCGATATGCTTTCGGCTCAGGGATTTGCGATTTCATAATCTCAGCCCCTGACATCCTTTCCGGGACGGACCCCGGTGACGGCGACCCGCGGACTTCGCCCCCGGTGTCCCTTTAGACACCCTCACGTGCTTTTCGCAGGGATAATGCCCTGACGAAGAGGCGTGTGATGTTTCCCTACATCCGACACCGAGCACCCCGTGAAAGCGATTCCTGCACCTTCCGCTGCGAAGACCACCAAGAAGCCCAAACCAGCGGCCGGGCGAGCGACGAAGCCCTTGCGGTTGGGGGCGGCTAAACCCAAAGGGACCCCGAAGCCCCTGAAGGCCGGCCCCGCACGGATCGCCACGCCCGCCAAGAAGCCGACCAAGCCCGAACCGAAAGCCGTTGTGCCGCCCGCGAAGAAGCTGCCCCCGGTCGTACCCGCGAAGACGGGCAAACCGACAGCCGAGAAGCCGACCGCAAACGGCAGTTCCAAGACGATAAAGCCCGAGGGGAAGAGCCACACCCGGCCGGTGCCGCCGCCGCTCAAGGTGATCGAGACATCGATCCCGGCGGAGAAGGATCTGTCGGTGAAGTCCAAGAACCCAGTGAAGGACCGCATCTTCCTGATGGTTCCCGACCCACACTGGCTGCACGCCCACTGGGAACTCACGCTGCAATCGGTCCAGCGGGCGGAAGCCTCGCTCGGCCAGGACTGGCACGGGGCGAAGCCGATTATCCGTCTGTTCGACGTGACCTCGCAGGACACTACCAGTACCAGCGAGGCCGCCGTCCGGGACATCGTCATTCATGGCGGCTGTAGCCACTGGTACATCGACGTGCCGCAACCTCCCCGCACCTACCGGGCGGACATCGGCTACCTCTCCCGCCGTGGCGACTTCAAGGTGCTCGCTCGCTCCAACGTCGTTACACCTCCGAAGGCGGGGGCGAGCGAAGTGCTGGAAGAGAACTGGACCGCCGACGTGGACGAAATGACAGCCGAGCGGTTGCTGGCCATGTCCACCGGGTTCGACAACACCGAAGGCCCGTCGCAACTCCGCGAACTGTTCGATGAGCAGCTCAAGCGGAACGGCAAAGACAGCATGTTCGGCACCGGGGCCGTGCTGCCGGAGAAACTCAAGAAGTTCGATTTCACCATCGACGCCGAACTGATCGTGACCGGCAAGACCGATCCCTCGGCCCACGTCACTCTTCAGAACGAGCCGGTGAAGTTGCGGCCCGACGGCTCGTTCATGATGCGGTATGCTCTCACCGATGGCCGCCAGATACTCCCGGCCGTCGCGGAATCGGCTGACGGCATGGAAGAGCGGACGATTGTGCTGGCCATTGAGCGGAACACGAAGCACCTTGACCCGACCACGCACGACATGTATGGCGAAAACTGAGCCTCGCTCTTTCGGGGAAACCACGGACCCGCGTCCGTGGTTTTTTTATTCATGCAACGCCGTGACTTCCTCTCGGTCAGCCCGGCGAGTTCATTCGCCCCGCTCCTGCCGGCGGACCCCGACCGACCGGCCGACTACAACCTGCTCCGCGTCTCCCGCCGGGCGATGGCCACGACGTTTGAAGTCGCAATCCCCTACGGCCACCCACACGCCCTCGAAGCCGCGACCGAAGCTCTCGACCTGATCGACGACCTGGAAGATCAACTCACCATCTATCGTGACGATAGCGAAGTCAGCCGGCTGAACGCGACCGCGGCCCACGGGACGGTCGTGGTCGAACAGAATCTCTTCGACCTGCTCGCCCTCTCGGCGTCGTTGACGAACGACACGGCCGACACCTTCGACATCGCCACGGGGGCGCTCATCAAGGCGTGGGGCTTCTACCGTCGCGAAGGGCGAGTGCCGACGGCCCCGGAACGGCAGGACGCGATGGCCGCCACCGGCACGAGACACCTTATGCTGGACGCCGCCACTCGCAGCGTGAAGTTCCGTCGGCATGGCCTCGAAATCAACCTCGGAGCCATCGGCAAGGGGTACGCTCTCGACCGGGCCGCACAACTCTTGCAGTCGCGATGGTGGATCGGGTCGGCCCTCCTGCACGGCGGCGGCAGCAGCGTCTACGCCCTCGGCCACCCGCCCGACGACGTGCGCGGCTGGCCGGTGGCGGTTCGCCACCCGTGGGACGATGGCCGCACGCTCGGCACGGTCCGCGTTCGCGATGGCGGGTTCGCGACTTCCGCGGCCACCTTCCAGCACTTCATCTACAATGGTCAGAAGCTCGGCCACCTGATCGACCCGCGAACCGGCTGGCCAGCCACGGGCACCGCGAGCGCGAGTGTGATCGCCCCGACGGCGGCGGAAGCCGATGCGATTTCGACGGCCTTCTTCGTGCTGGGTGCGACCGCCGCTGAAGAGTTCAGCCGCACGCGGCCGCATCTGAGCGGCATCGTGCTGTCCGACGGCGACGACGTGCCGCGAGTGTTCGGCGAAGCGGTCCGCTGTTACACGCCGCCGACCTTCCGCGAGACGTACCTGAACACGCTCACTTACCCTGACTGAACGGTTCCCCGATGACTCTCCCCATTCCCATGCAAGTCCTGTACGCCGGCCTCGTCGGCGTGGTGATCGCCCTCATCGTCGCCACGGCTCAGCAGAAGTGGCAGCCGAAGGTGTTCTTCCTACTCGCCCTGCGGTTGGCTATCGGCTGGCAGTTCCTGTTCGAGGGGTTGCACAAGATTCAGTCGCACTATATCGGCGCGACCGAGACGAACCGGCCATTCTCCAGCGAGCCGTACTTCAAGGAAGCCCCCGGCCCGCTCGCCCCGATGATGCGAGCGATGAACGGCGACGCCTCGAAGATCATTGAAGCCCGGCTGAAACTGAAGAAGGACGTGTCGGCCGCCGAATTCGCGAAGATGACGGTGGCAGAGCAGGCCGCCCTCTGCCCGGACGACGTGGCGAAGGACTTCGACGCCCTTTTGGGCACGGCCGAGAAGACGATCCACGACAACGCCGAGAAAACCCTGGCCGACCTGCCGAAAATGCAAGACGCCAAGTTGAAGGACATCGCCGACACGGAGAAGGCCGAGACGGACGCGGCGAAGGACGCCGCCAGCAAAGCGAACGCGAAGAAGAAGGCCGACGACAATCGCAAGATCGCCGCGGAGGACTTGACCGTGACGCAGGCCGAGGAAGAACCGCGACTCTCGTCCGCCAAGGAGATCGCGGCCGAATCGATCCTGGCCGCGAAGGCCGCCTACGCCCGCTGGGCCTACGGCGAGGACCGCCGCGAGGTGAAGATGGTCCGCATCAGCGGCGACCCGGTGCTGATGACCGGCCCGCAACGGTTGCACTTCCTCGGGCTGCTGAAGCACGAAAAAGACGAGGCCGAGAAGCGGCAGAGCGAAGGTCTCGGTGGCGGCTACGGCCTCGACATCAAGAAGGCCCAGAGTTCGCGGGCCGACTACTGGAACGAGCAAGCCGCCCTTGTGAAGGACATGGACAGCTTCCTGACCGACCTGAAGACGAAGATTAACGATGGCAAGGCCCCCGAAGCGTCGACCGAGAAGACGCCCCTTCAGCGAAACGACTGGCTGACCCGGTGGTTCCTCGCCGCAGTCGGTGCGTTCCTGCTGTTCGGCTTCCTGACGCGGATCAGTTGCATCGCCGCCGCCGGCTTCCTATTGCTGACCTACCTGACCTACCCGCCGTTCCCGTGGTACACGCTGCCGATGGGCACCGAGGGGAACCCGCTGTTCATCAACAAGAATGCGGTCGAGTTCTTCGCGCTGCTGGCACTCGCGTGCATGCCGACCGGCCAGTGGCTCGGCCTCGACGCGATGATCTGCTACGTCTTCTGCCGCAAGCCCGCCGCCGAGCGGACCCTCAACCCGCAGCCGATCCCGCCATCGGCTTGAGTAATGTTCGGTAGGGCGGGTCGAGTCTTCGAGACCCGCCGGGTACTCGCGGCGGGTCTCGAAGACTCGACCCGCCCAACGATTTTGCTCTCCGGAGCCGTGATGATGCAGGATGAAGTCATCATTTCCCCCGACACCCGGCGTGAGGATCGCATCCCGCCGCGGCAGGTTCGCACGGCCAAATGGCCGATCCTGCACGCCGGCGAGGTGCCGCCTTTCGACCCTGCCACCTGGGACTTGACGATCTTCCCCGACCCGCTCGTGACGCCGGTGACGCGGTTCACCTGGGACGAGTTCACGCGACTGCCGCGGCAGCGGGTCTTTGCCGACATGCACTGCGTTACACGGTGGAGCAAGCTTGCTAACTTCTGGGAAGGCGTCGCCACCCGCGAATTGCTAAATCACGTCACTGTGTCGCCGGAAGCCAAGTTCGTGATGATTCACTGCGAGTACGGCTTCTCCACGAACCTTCCGGTCGCCGACTTCTTCGGCGACGACTGCCTTTTCGCCCTCAAGCACGACGCCCGGGACCTGACGCCCGACCACGGCTACCCGTTACGGCTCGTGGTGCCGAAGCTCTACGCCTGGAAGAGTGCGAAGTGGGTCCGCGGCATCGAGTTCCTGACCGACGACCGCCCCGGCTTCTGGGAGCGCTGGGAGAACGGCGGCTATCACATGCGCGGCGACCCGTGGGTGGAAGAACGGTTCCGCGACGAGGCACAGTAGCCCGATCCGCATACGATACCCCCATCGCACCATCTCCGAGGACGCATCATGGCCATCGCGGTTCAGAACCGGCAATTGTTCATCAATGGTAAGTGGGCCGACGGCTCGGCCGGCAAGATACTCGCGGTCGAGAACCCGGCTACCGAGGACTCGATTGCCGAAGTCGCTGTTGGCACGAAGGACGACATCCGCGCGGCCATCGACGCGGCCGCGACCGCCATGCCGGCGTGGATGAAGCTGACCGCCTACGACCGGGCGAAGGTGCTCAAGAAGACGGCCGACCTGCTCCGCGAACGGGCCGACGGACTCGCCCGCACAATGACGATGGAACAAGGGAAGCCCGTCGTCGAGGCGAAGGGCGAAGTGATGGCGACGGCGGACACCTTCGAGTGGTTCGCCGAGGAAGGGAAGCGGGCCTACGGGCAGATCATCCCGCCGAGCGTGCCGGGCAAGCGGCACCTCGTGCTGAAACACCCCGTGGGTGTGGTCGGGAGCATCGGGCCGTGGAACTTCCCGATGATGCTGCAAGCCCGCAAGATCGCGCCGGCCCTTGCGGTCGGGTGTACGGTCGTGGCGAAGCCGGCAAGTCAGACGCCGCTGTCGCTCATCGGGCTGTTCGAGTGCCTCCAAGACGCCGGGCTGCCGGCCGGGTGTGCGAACCTCTTCATGGGGTCGGCGAGCGAATTCTCGGACGCCTTGATGGCCGACGAGCGGGTGCGGAAGATCAGCTTCACCGGCTCGACGGCCGTGGGCAAGCAACTCATGCGGCAGGCGGCCGATCAGGTCAAGCGACTCAGCCTCGAACTCGGCGGGCACGCGCCGTTCATCGTCTTCCCGGATGCCGACCCGGAAGTGGTGGCGAAGGCGGCCGTCCTCGGCAAGTTCCGCAACAACGGGCAGGTGTGCATCAGCCCGAGCCGGTTCTTCGTCCACAAGGACATCGAGAAGCGGTTCACCGAAGTAGCCGTCGAAGAGGCCAAGAAGCTGAAACTCGGCAACGGCCTCGACGCGGACACGGTCGTGGGGCCGATGTTCGAGAAGAAGGCGTTGGACGCGACGGTCGATCTGATCGGCGACGCGGCCGGGAAGGGAGCCAGTGTCCTGACCGGGGGCAAGCGGTCGGACAAGTTCGGCAAGGGCTACTTCTTCGAGCCGACGGTGTTGAAGGGGCTGAACGCGAACTGCAAGATTCTCACCGACGAGCCGTTCGCCCCGATCATGCCGATCCTCGAATTCGCCAAGCTCGACGAGGTGATCGCGCTGGCGAACAACACGCCGTATGGGCTGGCAGCCTACGTCTTCACGAACGACCTGACCGTCGCCACCAGGATGGCCGAAGGGCTCGAAGCCGGGATCATCGGCATCAACGACCCCGTGCCAGCCACCCCGCAGTGCCCGTTCGGCGGGATGAAGGAGTCGGGCATGGGCCGCTAGCTAGGGATCGAAGGGCTCGACGCCTATATGGAGACGAAGTTCGTGTCGATCGGGCTGAGGGCGTGATTCATCGAAGGATCGGAGGAGCAAGGCCATGAGCCTCGCCGAGTTGTCGATGGCCAAGATGACGGTCGAGGAGTTCCTCAACCTGCCGGAGGATG
>JBBQCQ010000016.1:0-14808 GCA_038318835.1 Gemmatales bacterium
CTTCCTGGGGTACGATCCGGCGTGGGGAGAAAGAAACCGCCCGCGCGGGGCGCGGGCGGCACAGAGATTGGCGCAAGGGTTAGTTCAGGCTCACCGGTTGGCCGTCGTTCGGCAATTCGAGCCGCGCGCCCGTGAAGTTGATCGCCGTGGACGACAGGGTGGGGTAGTTCAGATACGAATCCGCCGGGTCGCAGTCGAGCGTGTCGCGAATGAACCGGATCGACCCGTCGCCGAAGGCGAAGTTCACGCCGCCGGTGTGCAGGCTGGTGTACGCTAGCCGCTCATTGCTGCCGGTGTTGTAGACGGTACCGGCTGCCGGTTGCGGGTTGAGCTTCGGCCCGAAGCGGCCCTCAAAGCTGGCCGACGTGTTGCTGTGCCGCACGAACTGCGAGCCGGCGACGTTTCTCGTATTGTCCCGCTCGCCGAGGAAGATGGTGTTGCTGGACCCGTCCTGAATCGTTTGGATCGTCAGCGTCGTCGGGAAGTTGCTTCCGTCCGGACCGAACACCCACCGGTTGCAAACGTAGTTGTTTTTGGGGTAATTGCCCCAAGTCGCACTGATCTGCGGGGCGGCGTCGGACGGGCAGATATAGGTGTTCACGACCGTGTTCGTCACCGCGCCGGTGGGCGGCGTAGTCGGCTGGGTGGCTGGCGTGGGCACGACGGTGAGGGCCAGGTCCGGGTTGATGGCCGTGAACAGTGGGCCCTGTTCGATGTACGGCAGGATGATGGTGCTCCAACTCCACCAGGGGCTGGGTTGCGTCACCCGGGAGGTGGCCCACCCGGCCGGCAGCTTGTTGTTGACGTCCTGGTAGCCGTGGCACGCCAGGGCCATCTGCTTCAGGTTATTCGTACACTTGGCCCGGGCGGCGGCCTCGCGAACCTTCTGCACGGCGGGCAGGAGAAGGCCGATCAGGATGGCAATAATCGCAATGACGACCAGCAGTTCGATCAGCGTGAACGCACGGCGACCACGCTGCGAGAGGGGAAGAGACCTCATGCAAACCTCGGAGAAGATGTTGATCTGGGACGACGACAGACAATGGGATGTGAGTTTGGAAGGGGTAGCTATCCCAGAATACTACCTTCCTAACATCGCATTCTACTTGCATCGGCAGGACTGGCAACGGTATTAAGATTAAATCGCGTCACCCCTTCTCATGTCTATGTCGCAGGCTTCAAATTCACCTTGTGCAATATTTCAGCCGACCGGGCGATGTTGTCCTGAGGACCGATTCTCAGCACAACACAGCGTGCCTGTGCAGAGCGGAGTTCGGGACGCAGAATCGAAAGGCTTTTCCGGTCGCCGAACCGCAAGGGCCGGCGGTGGGTCCATAAACTGTCGGTTCCGACCGCGGGCACACCCATCTGTTCGGGCGTGCGACGCGCGGTTGGCCCTCAAGGAGGTTGGTGACATGCTCTCGCTCAAATTGCCGGATGGGTCCGTTCGTCAGGTTCCGCCCGGCACCCGCCCCCGCGACGTGGCCGAGTCCATCGGCAAGCGGCTCGCGCAGGCCGCCGTCGCCGCCAAGGTGAACGGCGCGATCGTCGATCTCGACCGCGAACTCACCGCCGATGCCGACTTCGCGCTACTCACGGACAAGGACAAGGAATCGCTCGACGTGCTGCGGCACAGCGCCGCCCACATCATGGCCCGCGCGGTGATGCGATTGTTCCCTGGCACCGAACTCGCGTTCGGCCCGACCACCGACGCCGGCTTCTACTACGACATCCATAGCCCGACCCCGATCCGCGAGGACGACTTCGCCAAGATCGAAGACGAGATGGCGAAGATTGTGAAACTGGCCGAGCCGTTCGAGCGGTTCGAGAAGAGTGTACACGAAGGTCGGCAACTCATCGGCGACCTGAAGCAGAAGCTCAAGGTCGAGCATATCGACGAGAACCTCGGCAAGACGCACGAGAACATCAGCTTTTACCGGCAGGGCGAGTTCATCGACCTGTGCCGCGGGCCGCACATCCCGCACGCGGGCAAGGTCGGGGCGTTCAAGATTCTCAGCATCGCCGGGGCGTACTGGAAGAATGACGCGAAGCGCGAGCAACTCCAGCGGCTTTACGGGACCGCGTTCTTCGACAAGAAGGAACTCGCCGCGTACCTGACGCAAGTCGAGGAAGCCAAGAAGCGCGACCACCGCGTCCTCGGCCGACAGTTGAAGCTGTTCACGATCAGCCAGGTTGCCGGGCAGGGGATGATCCTGTGGATGCCGAAAGGCGCGACCGTCCGCGGCTTGCTCGAAGGCTTCATCAAGGACGAACTCGTCAAGCGCGGTTACCTGCCGGTGTACACGCCGCACATCGGCAACCTGAACCTTTACCGAACGAGCGGCCACTTCCCGTATTACGCGGACGCGCAGTTCCCGCCGATGTACTTCAACCCGACCGTGCAGACGGTAGACACCTGGTACACGCTGCTCGAAAAGAAACTGCTCACCGACGACCAGGAAAAGGCGTTCCTCGCCGTCATTCAGGCGATCAGCGAGGGCAAGTCGCCGGAGAACCCGGACCAGGAGTTCCCCCGCTTCACCGTCGGCGAGATGAAGCTCGACGCCCGCGCGCTGTGGCTGGAGTACCAGGAGGCGAAGGAGCGAGATGCCAAGCTGAAGGTACTCAAGGACTGGATGAGCGGGCAGGAAGGCTACCTCTTGAAGCCGATGAACTGCCCGCACCACATCCAAATCTACAAGGCGTCGCCGCACAGCTACCGCGACCTGCCGATCCGCCTCGCGGAGTTCGGCACCGTCTACCGCTTCGAGCAGTCGGGCGAACTCGGCGGCATGACCCGCGTCCGCGGCTTCACTCAGGACGACGCGCACTTGTTCCTCACGCCCGAGCAGGTCGAACCGCAACTGCGCTCCGAGATCGAGTTGGTGCTGTTGGTACTCAAGACTCTCGGCTTGAACGATTACCGCGTGCGGGTGAGCGTCCGCGACCCGGCATCCGACAAGTACGTCGGTGAAGCGGAGTTGTGGGAGAAGGCCGAGGCGACGCTCAAAGCCGTGGTCGAAACGGTGCCCGGGTTGAACTCCAGCATCGGCGTCGGTGAGGCAGCGTTCTACGGGCCGAAGATCGACTTCATCGTGAAGGATTGCATCGGCCGCGAGTGGCAACTCGGCACCGTGCAGCTCGACTACAACTTGCCCCAGCGGTTCGACCTGGAGTACACCGGCCCGGACAACAAGCCGCACCGCCCGGTGATGATCCACCGCGCCCCGTTCGGCAGCCTCGAACGGTTCTGCGGCATCCTCATCGAGAACTTCGCCGGCGCGTTCCCGCTCTGGCTCGCCCCGGAGCAGGTCCGCGTGCTGACGATCAGCGAGAAGTCCGAGGTCTACGGCCGCGAGATGGAGGCGAAGTTGCGGGCGGCCGGCTTCCGCGTCGACACCGACTACCGCAGCGAGAAGATCGGCGCGAAGGTACGGGAAGCGTCGCTGGAAAAGGTACCGTACATGATCGTCGTCGGCGAAAAGGACGCCGCCGCCGGCACGGTCGCCCTGCGGGACCGCGTGGCCGACAAAGAGACGCGCGACCTGAAGCTCGACGCGGTGATCGCGCAACTGCAGGACGAGGTCGTGCAGAAGACGATCCGCACGATCAGCACCGCGACGGCCGACCTGACCGGCGGCGGAGCCGCGAAGTTCGCGGGCTAACCCGCGACAGACCCGCGGCGGGGTCTGGACCCCGCCGCGGGTGTACTGGTATGATGGAGGCATCTCCCACAGGAGGGTTTGTCATGGACCCGTTCAAGGCCCAAGAGATTCGCGACGCGACCGGCAACGTGATCGGTCACTTCATGCCGGGGAAATCCTACTTGCAACTCCGAGACGTTTACGAAGACCTTCGGCAGCGGATGCGCGCGTCGGTTCCGCTCGCCACGCCGGAACAGGAAGAAGAGTTTCGACGGCAACTCGCCACGGAGCCCTTGATCGATGGCGAAGAAGCCGTTTCCGCCATCCTCCGTGAGTTAGAAGACGGCAATGGCAAACATTAATCCTTCGCCGTACCGATACTCGTTCTTTCAAACCGCGCTGCAAGCCGTCCAAGGCTTCGGACGGCTCGCCCACCAACGGGGGTTGGGTGCAGAGTTCGCGCACGATCTGCGGACCTGGACCGACCGGCTGAAAACGGACCCGGTGGGCTGGGGGGATCCGCTGTACGATTTCCACAATCTCGGAATGACCTACTACCGCGGAAGCTCGGACTTCCTGTTCGCCTACTTCTGCGTGAACCAGGCCGCCCGCCAGGTCATCGTCCAAAGTGTCGTGGCCGGACCATATTCCGCTCTCGCATAGCTCCGTTCGCAAACGGACACGGTGTTCTCAGAAATCAAGTCGTAACGTGGCGGGACTGCCGTTTAGACTCTCGGCCTCCTTCCCTCACTCCGAGCCGCCCATGAAACTCTGGCCGTTTGTCGCGTTCGCCGTTCTCGCCGTTGGGCTGTTCGCCCTCGCGAAGGCCGAGAAGCCGGAGGACTACCCGCTGACGTTCACCGAGGGCCACGACATCGGCAAGGACGATCACGGCCGGCCGTGCGTGCTCATTGCCGCGGCTCTTGGCGTGAAGACGGAGGTCTTCCGTGAAGCATTCAGCGGCGTGACGCCGGCGAAGGGTCGCGGGCCGACCGGCGAGGAAGCGAGAAAGAACAAGGATGCCCTGATGAAGGTGTTGAAGCCGCACGACGTGACCAACGACCGACTCGACGAAGTCTCGAACTACTACCGCTTCAAACCGCAAGACGGCGAACTCTGGAAGCACAACGCGGCCAAAGCTTACGCCGTTGTCGAGGACGGCAAAATCGCGAAGGTCGTCGTCACCGAGGCCGGTGCCGGGTACAGCACACCGCCCACGGTCGCGTTCGAGGGGTTCGAGAAAGTCGAATTCGTCGTCACCTTGCATTTCGACAAAGACCTGAAGAAGAACGGGTCAATCAAGTCGATTGAGCTGAAGAAGTAAGAATCCACGGCGGCGATCGGGTATCATTCACCCCATGATTCCGACGATTGCCTACAACGGCGGGGCGGCCCCGGACCTGCCCGACACGCTGCCCCAGCCGGCGTCCAACGCCGGCGTGAAACTCGTTCAGGGCGAAGTCCCCGACGAGGACCGCGAGTTCGACCGGCTCCTGGCCCGGCGGTTCGCGCGGGCGTGCTACGTCTTCCTCATCGCCTACGCCGGCCACTTCCTCCGCGATCTGATCCTCTTCTCCCGCGGCGGCGTCGAGTACCAGTTGTACGTCCTCGCGGTCGCCGTGGTCGCCCAGACCTTGCTCTTGCTGCTCGTGCGATACCGGCACCCCCCGTCCCGACAGCGACTCCGCTTCGCGCAGGCGGCCACCGTCGCCGTGGCCTGGGCGCTCCTCGGCGTGACGCAGTTCGACTACTTCCGCTACGAGGTCCAAAAGCCGGACATCAACGGGCTGGAGTGGTCCACGAACCTCCAGTTCGTTCTCGCGAACACGGCCTTCCTCCCGTGGTTCGCCCTCATCGCCGCTTACCCGGTTCTCGTGCCGATGTCGTGGCGGCGGGCGGCGGCCTTCGGCCTCGGCACCATGCTCATTCCGGCCCTCGTCACCGTCCTCGCGGTCTACACGATCCCCACCTTGAACTGGGACCGCACGATCTACATGCACGTCCAGTACGCCGTCTGGGGCGCCATCGGCACGTGCATCGCGGCTTACGGCGCGGCCCAGGCCGGGGCGTTGCGGAAGGAAGCGTTCGCGGCCCGGCAGTTCGGCCAGTACGTCCTCCGCGAACGCCTCGGCGGCGGCGGTATGGGAGACGTCTTCCTCGCAGAGCATCGACTCTTGAAGCGACCGAGCGTCATCAAAGTCATCCGCCAGGATCGCTCGGCCGACCCGAACCTACTCGCCCGATTCGAGCGGGAAGTGAAAATCCTGGCCACGCTCACGCACTGGAACACCGTGGAGGTGTACGACTACGGCCACACGCCGGAGGGCACCTTCTACTTCGTGATGGAATACCTGCCGGGGGCGAACCTCGACGAACTGGTGAAGCGGCACGGCCCCCTGCCGCCCGGCCGGGCGGTCTTTCTGATCGCACAAATCTGCCGCGGACTCCGTGAGGCCCACGCCGGCGGCTTGATCCATCGCGACATCAAGCCGAGCAACATTATGGCCACCACGCGGGGCGGGTTGCAGGACGTGGCAAAGCTGCTCGACTTCGGCCTTGTGTTTGATCCGGGCCGTCTCACCGATTCGGGGAAACTGACGCATGAAACGACGATCCTCGGCACGCCGCACTACATGGCCCCCGAACAGGCCCGCGGCGAGGCGGTCGACGGCCGCAGCGACATCTACGCCCTCGGCGCGACACTCTACTTCCTGCTCGCCGGCCGCCCGCCGTTCGATCGGAAGGCCGTCGTCGAAGTCCTCGCCGCCCATCTCACGGCCGCACCGCAACCGCTCCGCGATGTGAACTCGGATCTGCCTGCCGACCTCGACGCGGTCGTCCTGCGATGTCTGGCAAAGGCCGCGACCGACCGCTTCGCGAATGTGCGCGAGTTGGAACTGGCGTTGCTCGCCTGCGGCTGCGCCGCGAACTGGGACCACGAACTCGCCGCCTTCACCTGAGCTTCGGCGTGCACACATCCGGCCATTGGCACGCGCGTTGCTTGGCGATGGTGGTCCTGAATCTCCCACGACTCGCCACCGAACATCACCACGATTGACTCCCGAGGACCGGGCAATGTTGCAGAACCGACTCAACCGCAAGATGGTCACCGCCGTCTTCCGCGATCACGATTCCTCGGATGAGGCCTTTCAGTTCCTGTACGATCGCGGCTTTCAGGACGCCGACATCAACGTGCTCCTGTCCGACGAGCACCACGCCGACACGCTTGCCGCCCGCGACCCGCACCGCTACCACGCCGGTAGTTACGCCACCGAAGGCATGGGCGTGGGCGGGGCCATCGGCACGGCCCTCGGTGCGTCGGTCATGGCCGTCATCACGCTCGGCAGCGTCACCATCCCTGGCCTCGGGTTCCTCATCGCCGGCCCCCTCGTCGCAGCCTTCGCCGGCGGCGGGGCGGGAGCGGTCACGGGCGGCCTCGTCGGCCGACTCATCGGGGCGGGCGTGCCCGAACCGAATGCGCACGCCTATGACGCGGCCCTGCGCGAGGGCGGCGTCGTTCTCGGCGTTCACCCGCACTCCTGCCAGGAAGCCGAGACCATCCGCGTGCGGTTCGAGGAACTCGGCGGCGAGAACGTCTGCTACTGCTGAGAGCGTGTTGTAAATACGGAACGCGGAGGACGCGGGATTGAAACGCCGGATGAAAGGCAGGATCAGACCAAGATCGGATTTGGTTTTCATCCTGCTTTTCATCCGGCGTTCAAAATCCCGTGTCCTCCGCGTTCCGTTTTCATTCACCCTCTACGGCTGTTCGCCCCTACGCCTTCGTGGTGTCGCTCTCGAACGCCCCACGGTAGGTTACACCGGCGAGAACAGCACCGACAATCGGTGCGACCCAGAACAGCCAGAGTTGGGCGATCGCCCACCCGCCGACGAACACGGCTGGGCCGGTCGAGCGGGCCGGGTTCACGGACAGATTTGTGACTGGAATGCCGATCAAGTGAATGAGCGTCAGCCCCAGGCCGATCGGCAGTGGCGCGAAGCCGGCCGGCGCGCGACGGTCGGTCGAGCCGAGGATGATAATCAGGAACATAAATGTCAGGATGATCTCGGCCACCAGGCAGGCGACCAACGAGTACTTGCCGGGCGAGTGGTCTTCGTACCCGTTGGCGGCGAAGCCGTCGGCCACGGTGAACCCGGCCTTACCTGACGCAATCAGGTAGAGCACCCCGGCCCCGGCCAGCCCGCCCAGGACTTGCGCGACCATGTACGGGATGGCGTCCGCAGCCTTGAATCGGCCCCCCGCAACCAGGCCAGCCGTCACGGCCGGGTTCAGGTGGCACCCCGAGATATGGCCGATGGCATAGGCCATCGTCAGCACGGTCAGCCCGAACGCGAACGAAACGCCCACGAGGCTGATCCCGAGGTTGAAGGCTGTGCCTTCCAGTTTCGCGCCGAACACCGCCGCCAGCACGGCACTCCCACAACCGCCGAACACCAACCAGAACGTGCCGATGAACTCGGCCACACATCGTTTACTCAGAGGCACGGGCATCTCCTCATTGTCCGTAACGGTCCGGGCATCGGGCACGAACGTCGTGCCCGATGCCCGGTTGGACGATCAGACGTAGGAAATACCTTACCTCCTCCACGTCCAGAAAGAAGTGTCACGCGGGCCGATTCGACGGTTCGTCGAGAAATTCGATTCCCCCGGTCACCACATCGTACATGGCCCCCAAAATCGCGATCTTCCCGTCTCGCACGAGTCGGGACAGCGTCTGGCTATCCTGCGTCATGGCGGCCACCACGTTGGCCACGTTTCGACGGGCCACGTCGTCCACGAATTCCAGTTGTGCGGCGGGGGAAAGCTCGGCCAGGCTCTTCGCGTCGTACCCGGCCGGCAGAGCTTTCTGAATGTCCCGGACGATGTGGTCGATGTGCTGGCACCCGGTCGCCTCGGCCGCGGGCTGCGGCGAGCCGGCGAGGTTGACGGCGGCCGTCACCGCCCCGCATCGGGTATGGCCCATCACGAGCACCAGCTTCGCCCCGGCCACGGCCGTGCCGTACTCGATGCTCGCGTAAGCCTTGCGGCTGGCGATGTTGCCGGCCAACCGCACGCTGAAGATGTCGCCCATGCCGAGGTCGAAGATCAGTTCGGCCGGCGACCGCGAGTCGATGCAACTGAGCACGACGGCCAGCGGGTGCTGCCCGGCCGCCGTCGCGTTCACCTGTCGGCCGAGGTCGCGGGTCAGTTGCCGGCCGGTGCGGAACCGCTGGTTGCCCTCCTTCAACAGTTGCAGTACGCGGGCCGGCGTCATCGCCGTCTGAATCTCGCGGGTCGAGTAATCCACGTACTGCGTCTGATCCCGCAACAGCGGGTACTGATCGCGGAAGCCGACGAGGCTGACTTCCACACCGCGGGCCGGGGCGGCTTCCGCTTTGAAGTCGAGGATGAGCGCGAGCACGTCGGGGTCGATGTAGTCGGTACCGTTTGCATCCAGCAGGACATGCCCACCGGCGGGCACATCGTCGAGCGCCTGAGTGAGAGCCGCCCGATTGAGGAAGCTCACCTGATTGGCGAGTTCGATGTGAACGACGTCGCCGCCCAGGTGTTTCTCGACCACGCGGCGGATCGGCCGGCGGGCGTTGCTGCGGAGGATGAACCCGAGGCTGACGGCCAGCCCGATCAGCACGCCGATGAGCAGGTCGGTCCGCACGATGGCGACGACCGTCACGACGAACGGGACGAACTGAAGGTATCCGCCCTTCCACATCTCCTTGACCAACTTGGGGCTGGCCAGCTTGATGCCGGTGACGAGCAGGATCGCGGCCAGGCAGGACAACGGGATCCGGTTCAGGTACACCGGCAGCAGCACCACGCTGACGAGCAGCAGGATGCCATGGAAGATGGCCGAGAATTTCGTGCGGGCACCCGCGTGGATGTTCACGGAACTGCGGACGATGACCGACGTGACCGGCAGCCCGCCGATCAGGCCGCTGGCCATGTTGCCCACGCCCTGAGCGAACAGTTCGCGGTTCGCTGGCGAGTTCCGCTGCCGCGGGTCGAGCTTATCGACGGCTTCCAGGTTCAGCAGCGTTTCCAGCGAGGCGACCACGGCGATGGTCATGGCCGCCACGTAGACGGCCGAATTGCCGAGTTGCGTGAAGTCGGGGAAGCGGAGCAGGGCGAACAGGTCGGCCAGGTTGGACGTGACGGGCACCTGAACGCGGTGGCTCGCCTCGATCAGCCAGCCCTTGCCGTACCCGCCGATGACCTGACTCGCGGCCACGCCGAACAGAACCACGACGAGCGGGGACGGGACGGGCGACTTCTTCAGTACCTTGATTCGGTCCCACAGCACGAGAATCGCGATCGATAGCAGCCCGATGACGGCGGCACCGGGGTGGATGTCTTCGAGGAGTTCGTACAGTTCCGAGAACGTGTTCTGATGGTCCGGCTGCTCGTAGGCCATGTCCCCTTCGGGGTCGGGGTCGTGGCCGACGACGTGGGGCAGTTGCTTGAGGATGAGGATGACGCCGATGGCGGCAAGCAGCCCCTTGATAACACTCGACGGGAAGAACGCGGCCAGGAAGCCGGTACGGGCGAGGCCGAAGCCGATCTGGAAGACGCCGGCCAGGACCACGGCCAGGAAGAACGTCTCATACGAGCCGAGGGCGGCGATCTGGGCGGCGACCACGGCCGTGAGGCCGGCGGCCGGACCGCTGACGCTGGTCTGCGACCCGCTCAGGATGCCGACGAGGATCCCGCCGATGATGCCGGACAGCACGCCAGACAGGAGCGGTGCGTTCGACGCGAGGGCGACGCCCAGGCACAGCGGCAGCGCGACCAGGAAGACCACGAGGCCGGCGGTCAGGTCGCGGGGGAGCGTCTCGGAGAGCCGTTCCGGCGGGGGCGGCATGGGGGCGTCCTCGAAGAATGCGTGGGGAAGCTACGGCGTTCCGGCCCCGAAACAACGGAGAACGGGAACGCAGCTCCACCGCTTCGGGAGAGGCGCTCACGAGAACCGAACTGGGCGTAGAACGGGGGCGGCCCTTCTAGCGGAAGTATCACGTTAGACATTCGCGGAAGGTCGGCCACCCCGACCCCAGCCGCGGTGAGGGGGTGAATCCCCCGCCTCATCGCGAGTTCGCCCGTATAACGTGCCAACTCCTCCCCGAACCTCCGGCCGACCCTGGGAGCCGCGGATGCATAACCTCGACTTCGTGCTGTCTCTGACCACCGCCCTCGCGGCCGCGCTCGGCCTCGGGTACGCCACGCATCGCCTCGGCCTGTCGCCCATCGTCGGCTATCTGCTCGCCGGGATCGCCGTCGGGCCGAACACGCCGGGGTTCATCGCCGATGCGACGATCGCCGAACAACTCGCCGAGGTCGGCGTCATCCTGCTGATGTTCGGCGTCGGCCTGCACTTCCACGTGGCAGAACTCCTCGCCGTCCGGCGGATCGCGGTGCCCGGCGGGCTGATCCAGTGCAGCATCACGGCGGTTCTCGGCTTTGCTGTTGGGATGACGTTCGGCTGGAACGTGGCGGCAAGTGCGGTGTTCGGCCTGTCGATCTCCTTCGCCAGCACCGTCGTTCTCACTCGCGTGCTCGGCGAGAGCCACGACCTGCACACATCGCTCGGCCACATCGCTGTTGGCTGGCTGATCGTGCAAGACGTGCTCGCCGTCCTCGTCCTCGTGCTGTTGCCGGCGTTCTTCGGCCGCGAGGCCGCCGGGCCGGAAGAGATTCCCGCCATCCTCGGCCTTGCCGCCGCGAAGGTCGGCGTGCTGGTCATGGCGGTGCTGCTCGCCGGCGGGCGGTTCGTGCCGTGGCTGCTGCGGCACGTCGCCAATACGCGCTCGCGGGAACTGTTCACGCTCACGATCCTGGTCGTGGCGCTCGGCATCGCCGTCGGGTCCGCGGCTCTGTTCGGCGTGTCGATGGCCCTCGGCGCGTTCCTCGCCGGCATGGTTGTCGGCCGATCCGACTTCAGCGTGCGTGCGGCCACCGAAGCCCTGCCGATGCGGGACGCCTTCGCGGTGCTGTTTTTCGTCTCGGCCGGCATGTTGTTCAACCCGGCGCTCTTGTGGACGTCGCCGCTGCTCGTCGTGGCAACCGTCGCGGTCGTGATGGTGGGCACGCCGCTCGTCGTGGTGGCCATCGCGCTCCGTCGCGGGTACCCGATCACGCTCGCCATCGGCCTCGGGCTGGCCTTGACGCAGATCGGCGAATTCTCGTTCATTTTGGCCGCGCTCGGCAAGGAGCTAAAAATCCTGCCGCCCGAAGCAACGCAAACCATCGTGGCCGTCGCCCTCGTGACGATCTCGTTGAACCCGCTGGTGTACCGCCTGGCCGACCCGCTGGGGGCGTGGGCCGGGCGACGGCCGCGACTGTGGCGATGGCTGACGGCCGGGCTGAAGCAAGACCTGCCGGACGGCCCGACGCCGAGCGAAGCGGACCCGGAACACCGGGCGGTGGTGGTCGGCTACGGCCCGGTCGGGCAGACGGTGTCGCGGCTCTTGCGCGAGAACGAGATCGAGCCGACGGTGATCGAAATGAACATCGAGACCGTGCGAACCCTGCGCGGGCAGAACGTGCCGGCCGTGTACGGCGACGCCGCCCACGTCGAGACGCTGAAGGAAGCGAAGGTCGGCCAGGCCGCGAGTTTGATCCTGAGTTCGTCCGGCATGAAAGGTACCGAGGAAGTCGTGCGACTGGCCCGCGAACTGAACCCGAACATCCGCGTGCTGGCTCGGTCGAGTTACGTCCGCGAACTGGAAGCGATCCACAAGGCCGGGGCGGAGGTCGTGTTTTCCGGCGAGGGCGAAGTGGCTCTCGCGCTGACGGAGGCGATCCTGCGGCAGTTGGGGGCAACGCCGGACCAGATCGACCGCGAGCGCGAACGGGTGCGGGCCGATCTGGTCGCGATCCGCAAGGAGGAAACGCCCCGCACGACCGACGACACGGCCCACCCCTCGCTGTAGGAATTCGCACTTCCGGGCGAGCCGAGCACCGTAAGGTGCCGGGTGAATGGCAACGACAAACACCCGGCACCTTACGGTGCTCGGCTCGCCCTCGCTGCAACATCGCCCCGCGGTCGCGGTATCCCTTCCCATCTTCCTCATCAGGATCACTCGACCATGCACGCCGCCAAGCTCTTTGAACCACTCACCCTCCGCTCGGTCACGCTGCGGAACCGCATCGGCGTGTCGCCGATGTGCCAGTACAGTTGCGACGATGGCACCCCCACCGACTGGCACTTCGTCCACCTCGGATCGCGGGCCGTCGGCGGGGCGGGGTTGGTCATGGTCGAAGCCACGGCCGTCACTGCCGATGGCCGCATCTCGCCGGCCGATGCGGGCATCTGGAAGGATGAGCATACGGCCGAGTGGAAGCGCATCGCCGACTTCCTCGCGGCCAACGGGGCCGTGCCCGCGATCCAACTCGCGCACGCCGGCTGGAAGGCGTCCACCGATGCCCCGTGGCGCGGCGGCAAGGCCATCCCGCCCGACCGTGGCGGCTGGCAACCTGTCGGCGTCGGAAGCACACCGTTCGCCGACGGCTACCCAACACCGCGGCCGGTGACCGACTTCGACGCCCTCGCCGCCGCGTGGACGAGCGCGGCCAAGCGGGCGGTCGCGGCCGGGTTCAAGCTCATCGAGGTTCACGCCGCCCACGGCTACCTCTTCCACAGTTTCCTCTCGCCGATTTCGAACCACCGCACCGACGACTACGGCGGCTCCTTTGAGAACCGCACTCGCCTCATGCTCCGCGTGACGCAAGAAGTGCGGGCGGCCGTGCCGAAGGAATTGCCGGTCGCCGTGCGGCTGTCGTGCAGCGATTGGATCGACGGCGGCTGGACCATCGACGACTCGGTGCGGCTTTCGAAACTGCTCCGCGAACGCGGTGTGGACCTGATCGACTGCAGTTCCGGCGGCATCTCGCCGACGGCGCAGATTCCGGTCGGCCCCGGCTATCAAACGGCGTTCGCGGCCCAGATTCGCCACGAGGCCCAGATTCCCACGGCGGCCGTCGGCATGATTACGGAAGCCCATCAGGCTGAGACGATCCTGCGAACGGGGCAGGCCGACGTGGTGCTGCTGGCCCGCGAGGTGCTCCGCGACCCGTACTGGCCACGGACGGCCGCGGCGGACCTCGGCGTGAAGCGGGAGAGCTTCACGCCGTCACAATACGGCCGGGCGTGGTGAAGTTGGGCGGGTTGGGGGACGGTTGCGGGATGTGCCGGCCCGACCTTCGCGAAAGTCGGGGGTCCGGTCGCGCAAGTCGGCCGGGTTTCGCCCTTCCCTGGGCACAACGGAAGCACAGGGAGGTGGACGATGGCCATCACGAACAGCGAACGACAAATCGGCGACGATGCCCTGGTCTTGCTCACCCGCGCGTCGGTGGTGGACGCCCCGCACATCTCGCCGGCGAACCGCGGCAAAGCCGACGCGCTTATCTCGGTGGACGACTACTTGGTGGCCGCGGGGTCCGACGTGATCGAGTTCCTGCGGGTTCGCACCGGCCCCGACGCCCGCCCGACCGACCTGCACTACGTGACGGCCGGCCAACCCGGCTACTACGAAGCCAGCACCGGCCGACTGTTCATCGACCGCCCCGTGCGTCGGTCGGACCTGGCCCTCTACCAGGTCGGCGACCTGCGCCGGGCCGGCGTCATCCGGTAATGACAGGACCGAGGCATTGTGATGAATCGGGCGAAGCCCACGGAGGTTCGTCCGTGGGCTTCGCCCGAAAACTGCCTCAACACCTTCACTCCGCGCGGCCAAGCATCTCCGCCAGGGCGGCCGGGTCGACGGGCTTCACCAGGTGGCCGTTGCAGCCGGCCTCGCGGGAACGCTCGCGGTCGGCTTCCTGTCCCCAGCCGGATAGCGCGATGATGGTCATCGCCTGCCCCCACGGTTCACTGCGAATCCGCCGGGTGGCATCGAGGCCGTTCATGCGCGGCATGCCTACGTCCATCATAATCACATCCGGGCGGAACTGCTCGGCCTGCTCGACCGCTTGCAAACCGTCGTGGGCCAGGGCGATGACGTGCCCCAAGAGGCCGAGCATGAGCGACAGCGATTCCGCCCCGTCGCGGTTGTCGTCCACCACCAGTACCCGCCGTACGGCGGGCGCGGCGGGCGACACGGCAGGGGCGCGTGCCCGCCGGCCGTGGGGAGCGTCACGATAAAGGTACTGCCC
>JBBQCQ010000017.1:0-14676 GCA_038318835.1 Gemmatales bacterium
GGGTCATCGACGACCCGGTGGGGGCCATCCCGGTACACGGTTTCTGTGGCGTCGCCGGGGGCTTCGCGGCGGCGTTCGCCACCGGATCGACCGTGACCATTCTGTGGCAGATCCCGGCGGTGTTGGCCGTTGCCATCGGCAGCGCGGTCTTCGGCTATCTGCTCGTCGCCGCCATGAACCGCACCCCAGGGTTGCGGGTGCGCGTGGACGACCGCATCGAACGGCATGGCCTCGACAACGAGTTGCTGCACGACGCGGCGTACCGGTTCGACTCCGACCCGAACACCGTCGGGTACCTGATCGGCCAGCTCCGGTACATGGGCGAGAGCGGCAGTCGCTTCAGCTATCGCGCCGCCGTCTGGGAACCGGGGAACGGCCCGGACACCACGCGGTTCAAGTACGCGTTCTTCCGGTGGTACAACGACGCCCTGTCCGACGCCCTCCGGGCGGCCCGCGGGCTGCCGGTCATGGACGACGGCGGGGAGGAAATCTCGATGCGGGAATGGGTGCGACGCCGGTTCCGGGACATGCAGCGGCTCTGGCGCGACAAGCTGGCCCCCCAGCAGGCGTTCGAGCAGTCGCTCGGCGCGGCTTGTCAACTCCTGGAGAATCTGGCTTCTGCGCTCGAAGACTTGCTGGCCGAGAAGCGGCGGTACGCCGACATCACCGGCATCCACGAGACCCGGCTCGGCGAACTGGAGCGGCAGGCCCATGAAACCCGCGAGGTGATGGCGCGACTTCAGCGGGACAACCAGGCCCTGCTCGAGCAACTCGCCAACCGCTCGCCAAAAACGACTCCGGAAATGGACAACCGCATGGGCTAATCCTCTGGCCGAGGCGATTCGGAATTTTCTCCCTCTCCCCCGGCTCTGCGGGGGAAGAGGGGCCAAAGTTACCTGCGGACGAAATGAGTTTCCGAGGTAGGGACGCCATCCCCGTACCCCAACCCTCTCTCCCGCAGAGCCGGGGAACTGGTCAATCTTCCAGCAGTTTCTCGAACTCCAACTGGTAGCATGTCGTGTTGCCGTTGCCGGTGAAGAGCCAGCGGCCGTCGGGGCTGAACGCCAGCGATTGCACCGAGGAGTCGAACTCGCGGACCATCAGCAGACGGCCGCTCAGCACGTCCCACACGCGGACGGTCATGTCGTCGCCGCCGGAGAGCAGGTAGCTGCCGTCCGGGCTGAACGCCACGCAGTTGATCCGCTCGGCGTGGCCGGGTAGCTCGAAGACGGACTCGTGCGATTGCAGGTCCCAGACGTGGACGGCGTCGTTGATGCCCGCACCGGCGATGTACCGGCCGGCCGGATCGACCGCCACCGCGTACACGCCCACGTCGAAGATCGCCTCGCGTTTCTTCGTCGCCAGGTCCCACACGCACACCGCCCCGCTGCGGTTCTCGGTCGAGAGATAGTCGATGCCGCCGACCACGATCCGCTGGCCGTCCGGGTGAATGGCCACGCTCTCCAGCGTGCAGTTGTCGGCCGCGTCGATGAGGATGAGCCGCGGCTCGCCGGTTAGCGTGTTCCAGAGCCACACGAGGCCGTCGGCCGGGCTGGTCTGGGCCAGCGTGCCGCCGTCCGGGCTGAAGCTCAGGCAGCCGATCGGCGGCTTCGTGGCTTCAAACTTCCGCGGTGCGGTCGGGTTGGCCGCGTCGTACAGGCGGGTGAAGTGATCGGTGCCGCCGACGGCCAGCCATTTGCCGTCGCGGCTGGCGGCGGTGCAGGCGGCCGGGCCGTCGTTCGACGGCGGCAGTTCCTGCCCACTATTCACGTCCCACAGGCGGAAGTTCTTCGCGCCGGTGCTGGCCAGTTTCAGTTCGCCGTGGTTGTTCGTCAGCACGGCCAAGAAGTGCTTCGGGTTCGGGTTCGGCCCCGCCAGCAGTTGGCCGGTGGCGGTGTCCCACACGTGAATGACGCGATCCGCCCCAGCCGAGGCCAGCCGCGTGCCATCGGCGCTGAAGGCCAGGCAGCGGACTTCGTCCAGATGGCCGCGGAGCACGGGGCCGACCGTCGCCGTCTGAACGTCGGTCCAGAGGTGGACGTCGTAATCGGAATCGACCGTCGCCAGGTGGGCATTCGTTGGGCCGGCGGCGAGTGTCATCACCTGATCGGCGTGGCTGTTCAAGAGCATCAGCGGGTCGCGCTGGCCGAGCTTCCAGACGCGGGCGGACGTATCCCACCCGGCGGAAATCAGCAGCGAGCCGTCGGCGTTCCAGGCCAGGGCCGGGATGCGGTCGGTGTGGCTGAGGAACTCGTCGACCTTCGTGCCGCTGTGGCGGTCCCACACGCGCACGGCCCGGTCTTCACCGGCGGTGGCAACGTGGTTGCCGTCCAGCGAGAAGGCCACGGCGGAGATTGGCACGGGATGAGCGTTGATTTCCGCCCGCAGGGCGTGCGTGTCGGTGTCCCAGAAGCGGACTTTGCCGTCGTCGTGGCCGCTGGCGACGATGCCGCCGTTCGGCGAGAAGGCAATGGCCGTCACCCACGACGACCGGCCGACGCGGTTGAGCAGCACGCCGGTCTTCACATCCCAGAACAGGAGATCGTCATTGCCGCTGGCCACGACCGTGGCGGCCGGGTTGAAGCACCACAGCGTTTCCAGGTCGCTCAGGTAGTGCCGGGCGAGCGCACGGCCCTCGGCCGACCAGTGCTGGAGGATGCCCGACTCGTCCACCGAATAGAGGGTGCCGTCGGCCGCGAACTGCACCGCGGCCACGTCGCTTTCCGTGTGGAATCGCGGCTCACCGTAAACCCGGTGTACAAGTGGCGAAGGTTTTGCTGGGAGATGAATTTCCGTCGGCGGCGTTGTCGGGGTCGAGGACATCGCAATCCTTTCAACAAACTCGAATGGCCCAAAGTGGCCCAAGTGCATCCGAGTTTAGAACAGGTGGTGCGGTTGGGGGAGAAAAAATCGGCCGCTTGCGCGAAAAATAGGGGACATGCCGGAAGTGCGCGATTCGCAATTTGGGTAAACAATAATATTCCGTCAGGGGTTCAGCATGAGCGGGGAGTTTACATTCATCGAATGGATTCGCGGCCAAACGCCGTCCGCCGGGCGGGTGCTGATCGGCCCCGGCGACGACTGTGCGGCCCTGTCGCCGGGCGGTTTGCCGTGGCTGATTACGACCGACATGCTCATGGACGGCACCGATTTCGTGCTCGCCGAAATTGGGCCACACCGTATCGGCCGGAAGGCGATGGCCGTGAACCTCAGCGACTTGGCCGCGATGGCGGCCCGGCCGGTCGGCGTGGTGGTCAGCGTGGCGTTGCCGAAGGGGGACGACACGCTCGGGCGGAACCTCTACCGCGGCCTCCGCGAGATGGCCGACGCCTTCGGTGTGCCCATCGTCGGCGGCGATACGAATAGCTGGAACGGCCCGCTGGTCATCTCGGTGACGGCCTTCGGCGAAGCGGATCGACCCGTGCGGCGGAACGGGGCGAAGCCGGGCGACTGGCTGTTCGTCACCGGCCCGCTCGGCGGCAGCATCCTCGGCCATCATCTCGACTTCACGCCGCGAATCGCCGAGGCGTTGAAGCTGAACGAGGCCGTGGACCTACACGCGATGATCGACATCAGCGATGGCCTGTCGGCCGACCTGCACCACATCCTGGAAGAGAGCGGGTGCGGGGCGGTGCTGCACGCGGAAGCAATCCCGATTGCGGACGCCGCCCGGCAGATGACCGGGAAGACGCCGCTCGAACGCGCCCTCGGCGACGGCGAAGACTTCGAGTTGGTGTTTGCGGTGTCGCCGGCCGATGGCGAAAAACTGCTGCGCGAATCACCGGTGCCGGTGTGGCAGATCGGCGAATGCGTGGCGAACGGCTACTGGATCGAGGAACAAAAAACCCGCCGGCCGCTGGTGCCGACGGGGTGGATCCATTTGTTGTAGTGCGGAGTGCGGAGCGAAAGACAAAAACCCCGCTTCGCCGCTAATTGCCTTTGGTTTTCACTCCGAACTCCGCGTTCCGCACTACTTCGCCGCCGGTACGACCGCGAGCGATCCCGTCTCGCTGATGTACACGGTGTGGCCGGTGTTCTGATCGACGAACGCTTCCACGCCGTACTTCGCGGCCTTGTCGAACTCCTTCTCGCCCGGCTTGCGGGCCTTCACCAGGAACGAGTGATCCCACCGCACGCCCATCTTGGTTTGCACGGCCGTCGGTTGCGGGGCCGTCGCGAGGGCCCCCGTATCGCAGATGTACAAGAGTGCGCCACTGTTCGGGTCGCTGTATACTTCGACCGCGTAGCTGCGGGTCTGGGAGGTGAAGTCGCCTTCGTCGGCCTTGCGGGCTTGCAGCTTCATGCCGTGCAGAGCCTTCGGAGCCTTCACGGCTTCGCCCGGCGGGGCGGCGGGGGCCGCGGTCGTGGCGATCGAACCCGTCTCGGTGACGTAGATCAACCCGCCGGTGTTGCCGTCCTTCGATACATCCACGCCGAACTTCTTGGCCTTCGCGAAGTCGTCCTCGTTCAGCCCACGCACCTTGAGCGTCAGGCCGTGGTGGAAGGCCGGTTCGGCCTCGGGCTTCAACTCCTTCGGCATCGTTCCGAAGGTGATCGCCTTCTGGTCGGTGATGTATAGCAGTTTGCCGCTGGCCACGTCCTTGTACACCTCGATGGCGTACTTCTTGGTGTCCTTCGTGAAGGCTTCCTCGTTGCTCTTGCGGACGCGCAGTTCGTGGGCGAAGGCCCAGTCGGCGTCCTTCTTGTCACCGATGGCCGTGAACGGCACGGCCGCGATGTTCCCGCTATCGGTGATGGCCAGCAGCGCGTTGCCAACGGTGTCGTGCAGGACTTCGACGCCGACCTTCGGCGTATCGGCCTTGAAGTTCTGTTCGCCCACCGGCCGGACCTTCACGTCGTGGCCATACAGGTGTTTCGGCTTGGCGGGAGCCTGGGCCAGCGTCGCGTTGGCGAGGGCCGCGGCGGCCAGCAGTCCGAAGAAGAAGCGTGTCATCGTGCCCGACCTCGTGGTTCGCAGAAGGAGTCTGAAAGAAGAGACGATTGTGGGGGGCTGGGTTAACCCGTGTGCCTTTCGGCCACGAAGGCATCGAAGGCCAAGTCCCCCATTCGCGTAGTTTTCCCCAATGGTAGCTCACCGGGCGGGAGGTGGGGGAAAATCTCGAAAATCGTTCACGTCCGCGGGAAAACTGCTTGACCTAACTGGCAACACCGGTTATTCGCCCTCGGCCTACACACACTCTGAGCTGCCCCAGGAACGGAACGCCTGGGGTGGGGCCGTCGCGTCGGGGGACGTGATGGAAGCAGATCCGACCAACCGTTCGGGTGTGCCGGGGGCGCTCGCAATCGGTCTTCCAATGGAGGGGAAGAGGACCATGGCATTCCAGACGAAAAAATGGGGTTGGAAGGGCATGGCCGCCCGCCTGTTGCTCGTGCCCGTGATGGCGAGTGCCGGGGCGACCGTGGTGCGGGCACAAGCCCTGCCCCCGAGCGCGTCGGCCCTGCCGACCAGTACGACCAGTAACTCGGACACGGCCCGCCTGCTGGTCTCGCAAGCGTCGAGCGCCCTCAAAAAGGGCGACCTCGAAAGTGCCGAGAAACTGGCGAAGGCGGCACAGGAACTCCGTGCCCCGCTCGCGTACACCGAGACGCGGCCGGAGACGATCCTGGCCGATGTCGCCCGACAGAAGCTCGCGGCGATGAAGCCCGCGGCCAAGCCGGCCGCGGCCGTCGCCACCGGCGAGCCGAAAGACCTCATCAAGCTCGGCCGTCAGGCGCTAGCGGCGGGCAAGATCGACCAGGCCCAGGACTTCGCCGCCCAGGCTAACCAGGTCGCCGTCGGCAAGGGCTACCGCTGGGGGCTGTTCGAGGACACCCCCGCTGCCCTGACCAAGGACGTGCAAGAGTCTCGCAAGAAGGCCGACCGTGCCCAGTCGGACGATCTCTTCAAGAAGGCCCGTACGCTCTATGGTACGTCGGCCGCGACCGACGCCGAGCGGATGCAGAATCTGGACCAAGCCTTGAACATGGCCTACCAGGCCAAGAACCTGCACGGCGACTACAGCATCTGGGACCTCGGCGACAAGCCGGACTCGCTCATCTCGCAGATCGAGGCGAGCAAGGTTTCGCTGCGTAAGAAGACGGGCACCACGGCAAATGCCACGGCGAAGAACACCGTCCCGCCGCCCACGCCCACCCGCGCATCGCCGGGCTTCGCCGGCGAGATGCGGGCCGACGTGAAGTCGGCCACGAAGGAGACCGTCGCCAGCGTCAAGAAGGCGGTCGCGCCGACCACTTCGACCGCTCCGGCCCTGACCGACACGGCCCAGGCGGCGAAGGCCGACGTGCAGAAGCTCGTCGCCGAGGGCCGCGACTTGCTCAAGCAAGGGATGGTGCTCGAAGCCCGTGAAAAGGCCGACACCGCCCGCGAGATGGCCGAGAAGGCCCGCCTGAGTGCTGCCTCCTTCACCGCCGGGGAAGACTCGCCGGCCAAGTTGGCGACGGCCGTGCAGACCAGCGGCAAAGAAACCATCGACGCGCTCCTCAAGGAAGCTGACACGCAAACCGCCGCGGCCGCGAACGACAAGGCCGAAGCCGCCCTGGGGATGGCCAAGCAACTGTCCGCCGGCCTCGGGCTGTACACGAAGCCGATCGAGGAGCGGCTGGCGAAGGTTGCCACCGTCACGAACCCGATGGCCCCGGCCACGCCGGCCACGCTGGTGATGCCGACGGTGCCGGACAAGACGATGCCCATCGGCCCGGCTGAGTTGGTGGTGCCGGCGAACCTGGCGAAGGCCGGCAACCCCCTGCTCGACTCGGCGGCGCAGGAACTCGCCCGCGGCGAGCTGGACATGGCGTACAAGATCGCCATCCAGGCGCACAACAGCGGCGACGTGGCGGCGAAGGCCGACGCGCAAGCACTCCTCCGCCAAATCGACGTGGAGCGGGCGGCCGGCAACAAGAAGATGGCCCAGCAGGCGTTCACCAACGCCGTCGCGGCCTACAAGGAAAAGCAGTACGACACCGCCTTCGAGGTCTTCGGCAAGATCGACCCGGCCCTGCTCACCGACGAGCAAAAGGGCACGGCCGAGACCTGCATGAAGGACTGCCTGACGAAGACGGCCGAGCCGAAGACGACAGACCCGAAGGTGCAACTCGCGGCCGGCCAGGACACCGCCCCCGGCACCGCCCGCGTCGGCGGCCTGAAGGCCACGCCGATCGAACCGCCCGGCAACAACGACCTGATGCCGCTGACAAAGCCATTGAATGAGAAGGTCGCGGCCAAGCCGGCCAACACCGCCGGCGATGAGCAAAAGGCGATGGCCGAGGTCGCCTTCCAGAAGCTCCGCGGCGACGGCCTCGATGCCATGAAGGCCGCCGGCGACGCCTGGGGCCGCGGCGAGACCGACACGGCCATGAAGATTCTCGAAGAGTACGGCGCGAAGGTTCGCGGCTCCAATCAGTCGGCCGCCCGGCAGGCCAACCTGCTGCGGCCCATCGAGACGCGGTTGGACGGCTACACGAAGCTGAAGCACTCGGCCGACTACGTCAAGAAGGAAACCGACGACAACAACGCCGTCCGCAAGGATCGCCTCGCGGCCAGCCTCGGCGAGCAGATGAAGACCGAGGAGATCAAGAAGAAGGTCGCCGAGATCAACGTCCTGATGAAGGACAAGAAGTTCACCGAGGCCGAGAAGTTGGCCGCCCAGATCAAGGTGCTCGACCCGGACAATCCGATCGCGACGCTTTTGACCGAGCAGACGAAGTACGCCCGCCGTGCCGCCGACTTCGAACGGATCAAGTCGGATAGCGAAGTGTTCACCCTCGAAGGGCTGAACGACGCCACCAAGCTCGGGCCGAACATGGGCGGCCGCGACCTGGTGGTGGACCCCGAGCGTGCCCGCATCGCGGCCATGCGGGGCGAAGACCCGTATCAGCGACGGATGACCGAAGCCGAGCGGAAGATCGAGCAGACGCTCTCCGGCAGCGTATCGATGAAGTTCGACAACACGTCGCTGCGGGAAGCCATCACCGCCATCCGCACGCAGTCCGGCGTGAACGTGGTGACCGACGACGTGGCCCTGGACGACGAGAAGATTTCGCTCGACAGTGTGACCGTCAACGAAGACCTGAAGAACCTGTCGCTGAAGGATGCCCTCACGATCCTGCTCGACAAGGCCCGGCTGGCCTACGTGGTCGAGAACAACGTCATCAAGATCACGACGACGAAGCGGTCGAAGGGCCGACTCGCCACGAAGGTCTTCCACGTCATGGACCTGGTGACGCCGATCCCGGAATACGGCCTCGCCCCGCACCAGACGCTGACGGGGGCGTTCGCCCAGAACCGCACCCTGCCGGACCTGTCCCCTTCCGCCGGGGCGAACTCGGCCATCTCCGCGCCGCGCAACGGCATGCAGAACGGAACGCTCGTCAGCTGTGGTGGGGCCGGCCTGCCGAACGTCACCGGCACGACGGGCCAGCTTCAGACGACGCAAGCGGCGATGTCGCCGCAGCGGTCGATCTACAGCCAGCAGTTGATGAAGCTCGTCACGGGGATGGTTCGGCCGTACTCGTGGAGCGAACTCGGTGGTGCGGGCAACATCAGCTACTACGACATCGGCGGGGCGCTCGTCGTCAACCAGACGGCCGACGTGATCGGCGAAGTTCAACAACTGCTCGATTCCTTGCGTCGCCTGCAAGACCTGTCGGTGTCGGTGGAAATCCGCGTGGTGAGTCTGTCAGAAGCGTTCTTCGAGCGGGTCGGCGTCGACTTCTCGATGAACATCAAGACGAACAACACCACCCTGGAGCGGCAGTTCGCGACGAGTCAGTTCCGGCCGCAGCCGTTCCTCAACGACATCAACAGCCACGGCGTGGTCGGGTACTCGCCGGCGACGAGCTTCACGTCCGACCTGGACGTGCCGATTCGGCCGTCGAGCTTCGGCCTCAGCCTGCCACCGTTCGGGGGCTACCAGCCGAGCCTCGGGCCTACCACCAACGGCGGTCTCTCGCTGGGCCTGGCGTTCCTCAACGACATCCAGGTGTACATGTTCCTGGAAGCCGCCCAGGGCAACCGCCGCGTCAACATCATGCAGGCTCCGAAGATCACGCTGTTCAACGGCCAGACCTCGACGGTGTTCGTCGGCGACCTCGCCTTCTTCACCACGGGCTTGCAAGTGCTGAACGTCGGTGGACAGTTCGTGTACCTGCCGCAGAACACCCCGGTGCCCATCGGCCAGGGCTTCAACCCGCAGGGCGGCGGTGGTACCCAGGGCGGCGTGAGCGTGACGGTGCAAGCGGTGATCTCGGCCGACCGACGGTTCGTGCGGCTCAACCTGACGCCGTCGCTGACCGCTCTGGCGAGTGCCAACGTGCCCCTGTTCCCGATCACGACGTTCGTCACGCCGGTGTTCGAGGGCGGCTCGCAAGGCCAGCCGATCCCGTTCACGCAGTTCTACCAGCAGCCGTCGTTCACGGAAATTAGTGCCCAAACGACGGTCGCGGTGCCCGACGGCGGCACGGTGCTCCTCGGTGGTCTGAAGACGCTGGCCCAGGGTCGGAACGAGTTCGGCCCGCCGGTGTTGGCCCAGGTGCCGTACCTGAACCGTCTGTTCAAGAACGTCGGCATCGGCACGGAAACCCGCCACGTCATGCTGATGGTGACGCCGCGGATCATCATCAACAGCGAAGAAGAAGCCCGCCAGACCTCCGAAGGCGGCCTCGGCAACGTGACGCCGTAAGGCGACGAGTTCGACTCGCGAAGGCCCACCCGAACGGGTGGGCTTTTTCCGTTTTCGCACTTTCAGCCGCGGAGCGGCTGAAAACCGACTGGCCCCGTCGCTCTTCGCCCTGGGTTCTAGAATTCCCCCATGACCACCGCCCGCCAAGTCGCTGCCGATGTGCTGAACCTTGCCCGCACCCAGAAGCGGTACGCCTCCGAGCTTGTGGACGAGCACGCCGCCCGTCTGTCCCCGCAAGATCGGCGATTGTGCGTGCAACTCGTGATGGGCGTCGTCCGCCGGCGGGCCACGCTCGATGCCCTGTTGAAGCCGTTCATCCGCACGCCCGCCCACACCGTGCAGGACCGCGTGTGGGACGTGCTGCATCTGGGCACCTTCCAGATGGCGCTCTTGTCGCACATCCCCAAGCACGCGGCCGTCCACGAATCGGTGGACCTCGCCACTTACGTCGGCAGCCCGCAGGCGAAGGGCTTCGTCAACGGCGTGCTACGGCGGGTGAGCGAACTTGTCACGGACGAGTTCGTCGATTACCCGCACACCGATACGCTGCCATTCGAGAACAACTACCGCAAGCTAGCGAAGCCGGTGCTGCCCGACCCGGAGCGGGACGAGGCCGCGTATCTCGCGGCCGCGTTCTCGTGGCCGCGATGGCTGGCCGCCCGGTGGCTCCCCCGGTACGAGTGGCAGAAGTGTCTGCGGCTGGGCTTCTGGTTCAATCAGCCGCCGCCGCTGTGGCTGCGTGTGAACAAGCTGAAGGCCGACCGCGAGGCGTATCGCCTTCAATTGTCGGCCGCGACCATCGCCGCCGAGCCGGGCGACCATCCGCAGTCGTTGAAGTTGCTCGACCATGTGCCCGTCCGCGACCTGCCCGGCTACGCCGACGGCGATTTCGCGGTGCAGGACGTCTCCGCGATGGCGGTGGCGACGGCCCTGAACCCGTCGCCGGGGATGCGAGTGCTCGACCTGTGCGCCGCCCCCGGCGGCAAGACGACGCACCTCGCGGAACTGATGCACAACCGCGGCACCATCGTCGCGTGCGACGTGGAACAAAAGCGGCTCGACACAGTGACAGCCTTGTGTCAGCGGCTCGGCGTGACCATCGTCGAGTCGAAACTTCTAGGGGAAAATGCCGACCCCCCGGCCGGCCCGTTTCACGCGGCCCTGCTCGACGTGCCGTGCAGCAACACGGGTGTGCTCGGCCGACGGCCGGAGGTGCGATGGCGCATTAAGCCGACCGAGTTCGAGCACTTGATTCGCCTACAAACGCGGCTCTTGCTGCAAGCAGTCGAACAAGTGCGGCCGGGCGGGGTGATCGTGTATTCGACATGCAGCATCGAGCCTGATGAGAACACCGGCGTCGTGAACGCCGTGCGGCGGGCGATGCCGGGCCTGACGCTGGAAGCCGACCACGCCGCCGTACCCGGCAGCCCCGGCGACGGCGGGTACTGGGCGAAGCTGCGAAAGCCGAATTGAAATCAGGATTTGCCACAGAGAACATAGAGAAAATTCAAAGAGAGTTCAGAAGACCGAACCATGCTTATTGCCTTTCCTCGGTGCTCTCTGTGTCCTCTGTGGCGAATTGAATTCTTTCGTTCCCCGCGTAGACGTTGAACCGCTTATCGCGGACGAAGCCCAAGAGCGTCAGGCCGAATCGCTCGGCCGTTTGCACCGCGAGGCTCGACGGCGCGCCGACGGCCGCGAAGATCGGCACGCCGGCGACGGCCGCCTTCTGCACTAGCTCGAAGCTCGCCCGCGCGCTCACGAAGAGGATGCCACCCGCGAGCGGGAAGCGGCCGGCGAGGAACTCGCTGCCGATGACCTTGTCGGCCGCGTTGTGCCGGCCCACGTCTTCGCGAAGCACGCGGAGGTTGCCGGCGGCGTCGAACAGGCCGACGGCGTGCAATCCGCCCGTCGCCACGAACGTCGGCTGGGCCGCGTGCAACTTCGCCGGCAGCGAATGGATGACCACTGCGGACACAACGGGCCCCGGCGACGGCGTGCGGTCGAACTCGGCTTCAATCGCGTCGAGCGTCGTCTTCCCGCAGACGCCGCACGCCGATGCCATCACGCCACGGCGGTCGAGGCGGTCGAGGTTCAACCGCACGCCCGGCTTCACATCCACGCGAATCGCGTTCACGCCCATCGGCACCACGCTCAGCACATCGGCCGGGTCGGTCAGCAGCCCCTCGCTCACGAGGTAGCCGACGGCCAACTCCGCATCGTGCCCCGGCGTTCGCATCGTGACGGCCACGCTGGTGCGCAGTCGGTTGTTCGCGGGGCCGTGGCCGAGGCGAATTTCCAGCGGCTCCTCGACTGCGAGCAGATCGTCCTTCGCGACAATAGTCGAACCGCTGACGGCGACGACGGACGTGGTGAACGTGGGGAGAGACATGCGCTCATGGTATCAAGGTTTTAGCCCCGTTAACGGGGCTTGCCGCGAAGTGGTACTCGGCCCGGCATTGATGCCGGGTCCGCGTTGGCGACCCGCCCTCAAGCGCGGGCCGAAACCGCTCCGCGGCAAGCCCCGTTAACGGGGCTAAAAACTTCAGCCCGTTGCATCCCCGCCCGCCGCCCACTACCGTGAAGGCTACCCCTCGACAGGATGCCCCCATGCGACACGTGGCCGTCTCCCTCGCCCTGCTGTTCGTTACGCCGTTCCTCCTCGCCGACGACAAGAAGCCGGCCGCGAAGGGGCCGCTCGCCGAGGCGCGGCTGCGGCTGAACAAGGGGAACTACGCCGAGGCACGGGCCGAGTACACGAAGCACCTCGCCGACGCGAAGGTCGGCCCCGCGGCGGCCCGTGGCCTCGCCAACGCCTGGCGGGCCGAGGGGGAATACCCGAAGGCCCTCGACGCCGTCGCCGACGCGCTGAAGGCGAATGCCGACAACCCGGACCTGCTCGCGGCGAAGGCCGATCTGCTGTACGACCAAGGCAAGTGGGACGAAGCCCTGGCCGAGGCCGAGGCCGCGATCAAGCTGAAGGACGGCCACTTCCCCGCCCGGTGGGTGAAGGCCCGCATCACCCGCGACCGTGGCGACATGGAGGCGGCCGACGGGCAGATGCGCTGGTTCGTGCGAGCCTACAACGCGGCCAGCAACGCCGACGCCGACCTGACCGACCCCGACACGCTGCTCCTCGTCGGGCAGGCCGGCACCGAGAATGCCCGCTGGAACGGCCTGAGCAATCAGTTCCGGTTCATTCTCCGCGAAGTCTACGGCGACGTGCTGAAGGTCGAACCCGACAACTGGCGCGCTGAGTATTTTTCCGGCCGGATGCTGCTCGAAAAGTATAACCGCCCGCAAGCCCTGGAGGCGTTCGACGCCGCCCTGAAGATCAACCCGAACGCGGCCGAGGCGATCGTCGGCAAGGGGGAACTTGCACTCCAGAAGTACGAGTTGAAGGACGCCGAAGCCCTCGCCGACCAGGCATTGAAGCAGAACCCGAAGCTGCCCGCGGCCCTGCGATTGAAGGCGGATATTCTCTTCATGGGCGGCGACTACACCGGGGCCGAGAAGCGACTGGCGACCGCCCGCGACCTGAACCCGCGCGACCCCATCACGCTCGGCAAGATCGCCGGTTGCCTGATGATGCAGAAGAAGATGCCCGAATTCGACGCGCTCGCGAAGACCGCCGAGGGCTTCGACGGCAAGCCGGCCGTCTTCTACTACGAGCTGGCCGAGTACCTCGAAGACCGCAAGCTGTACACGCGGGCCGAGGAGTTTTTCAAGAAGGCCACCGAGCTGCGGCCAAAGTTCGCCGCCCCGCGCACGAGCCTCGGCTTCCTGTACATGCGGCTCGGCAAGGAGGACGACGGCAAGCAAATCCTCGACAGCGCCTTCAAGGCCGACCCGTTCAACGTGAAGGTCGCCAACATGCGGAAGGTGATCGACCACCTCGGCAAGTACACGACCCTCAAGACCGAGCACTACGACCTGAAGTTCGACCCGAAGACCGACGCCGTGCTGGCCAAGTTCCTCGAAGAGTACCTGGAGGAAACGCACCAGGACTTGAAGAAGCAATTCGGCTTCGAGCCGCCCGGCCGGATCGCGGTGGAAGTCTTCAACCGGCACGACATGTTCAGCGGCCGCACGGTCGCGCTGCCGGACCTGCACACGGTCGGCGCGTGCATCGGCCGCGTGTTCACTATGGCGTCGCCCTCGGCCCAGGGGCTGAAAAAGCCGTTCAACTGGGGCCGCGTGATCCGCCACGAGATGACGCACGTGTTCAACCTCGCACAGACCGACTTCCAGTGTCCGCACTGGCTGACCGAAGGCATGGCCGTGCAGAGCGAGAAAATGGAACGGCCGCTCGACTGGCTGCAAGCCCTGCGCGACCGGGCCGACGAGAACACACTGTTCAACCTGGACACCGTGATGATGGGCTTTGCGAAGCCGAAGGATCAGACCGAGTGGGCACTGGCGTACTGCCAGAGCCAACTGTACGTGGAGTACATGGTGAAGACGCACGGCCAGGAATCGGTCGGCAAAATCCTGAACGCCTACCGCGACGGCCTCGACACCGCCGCCGCCCTTCGCGTGGCGTGCAAGGTCGAGAAAGCAGTCTTCGAGAAGGGCTATCGGGCCTACGTAGAGGAAGTCCTGAAGCCGTACCGTGGCCCGAAGAAGAAGGCGGCCGAGGAGAAGGCGTTGACCTTCGACGAGCTGACCGAGGAGCAGAAGAAGAAGCCGGACGACCCCGACCTGGCCGCGAGACTCGGCGAGCAACTGCTGAAACGCGGCAAGACGAACGAGGCCCGCAAGCTCATCGATGCGGCTCTGACGAAGAAGCCCGGCCACCCGGTCGCGAGTCTTCTGAAGGCCCGCCTGCTGGTGCGGGCCGGCGACGAGGACGGGGCAAAGGACATCCTCGAAGCGGCCCTGAAGGAATCGCCCGACGACCCGCGTTTGCTGGGCTTGGTCGGCCGCTTCCACCTGGACGCGGAGCAGTACGATAAGGCGGCCGAGGTGTTCGAAAAGG
>JBBQCQ010000018.1:0-14562 GCA_038318835.1 Gemmatales bacterium
TTGGGCACCGGCGGCGCGGGGGCGATGGATGCGTTGAGGACCAGAACGGCCACGGCGATTGTCCAGCGTGTCATTGCGGTGTCTCCAAAATGGTTAGCCGTCGGATGTTTTATCAACATTTGCAAGAGACTGAGAGATTTCCCCAAGTGTTTTTCGGTCTCGTCAAGTTCCATTGGAAACTGAAGCCGTCACACTGGAGTTACCCGAGAGGGCAAATTGCAAACTCTCATTGCGGCTTCCGCCCACCGGTTGGCTTGCGCCCAATTTCTACTTGAGAACCTTCCGTTCCTTCAAGTCGTATTTGGTTCCCGTCGGGTACGCCTCGTAATCCGGTTCGCCTTCCTTCACCGGTTTGCGGCGGTCGTAGAAATGGACTTTGCCCTTGCCCAAAATGTCGGCGGTGGAGCCGCGTACGACGATGGCGGTGGCCTCGTCGAGGCCGATACCGAGGTACTGCGGGTAGGTTTTGACGAAGGCCGTCAGGTCCTTGAAGCGGTTTCGGGCGGTGAAGTGCTGGTCGATGCCGACGCCGGGCAGGTAGCCGAAGCCCCGTTCGTACCCCTCGCACATCATGATGTTCGGCCCGGCCGGTGCGCCGCGGACCATGTAATCGCCCTGGATCGTCGCGCCGGCCGAGCTGCCGCCGATGACGCCGCCGCGGGCGAGGACATCTCGGAACAGAGCGGGCAATTTCGTGCCCTCGTAGGCGTCCACGAAATTCCACTGGCGACCGCCGCCGAACCAGATGCCGGTGGCCTTCTTCAGGGTCTCGATTACCTTCGCGTCTTCCAAATCTTTCTGCTCGCGGTACGGGATGACCGTGATGTTCTTCGCCCCCATCTTCCGCAGGAAGGTCTCTTCGGCCTGAGTGCGGATCGGGTCGGGCATCGAAATCGGCAGCACGACGAAGTGCCCGTTCTCGCCGCCGCCGGCTTCCAGGAATCGTTTGGCAATCTCGGTCGGCATCCCCGCCCCGCCCACGATCACCAGCGTGCCCATTGGCACGACTGGCGGTTGTGGTTCCTTCGGCGGGTACAGGCTCCCGGCGGCCCGGTCGGTGGCCACGCGGCGCAGTTCGTTGTAATCGGCTGTCTGCTTGCCTTCGAGTTCGATCAACCGAGCCTCGCGAGTCGGCGACTTTGTGAACCGAATGGTGGCGACGCCCGTGCCGATGTTCGCGACTGTCCGCCCCTTGATCTGCACGATGGCGTCGGTAGGCACGTACAAACCCACATTTCCGGCCGTCGGCACATCGTCCGATTTCATCAGGAACTGGAAGCCCACGGGCGGCGTGTCTTTGGTGGTATTCAGCACCGGGAGTTCGCCCTTGTTCTCGAAGCCCGCCGGCAGGTCGCCCGTGGCGATCAGCACCGGCTTGGCGAGGCCGTAGGGCGAGAGGTGTTCGCGGGCCGCCACGGCCTGGCTGCCGAGGCCGTGCTGGACGATGGCATTGAAGACCAATTTGAACGAACCGTGCGACTGACCGCGGAAGAGAACTTGCGGGCCGAACAACACGAGCCGGCCGGCTCCGACTTTCGCATCGACGATGGCCGTGCCGCCTTCGAGGTAGGCTTGCCCCCAGGCCCATCCGCTTCGCAACGGTGTCTTCGTGTCGAACCACGCAACCCGCGTAAGACCCTTCGCGTCGGCCCCGGCCGTCAGCCGGAACGTCGGACTCGCCGAGAACATCACGTCCAGGTGTTCTTCCAGCCCCCAGGCGAGCGAGTTGGTGGTATCGACCTTCGTGCGAAGCACCGACGACGGGATGTAATACTTCTCCGAGGCGATCGGCTTCTCGCGGGCGTCTTCGTCGAGTTCGGCCAGATGATTCGCGACCGGCACGCCGAGATCGCGGCTCAAGCGGGTGGCGCTGCCGATGGTCAGTAGCGTGCCCCCCTCTTCGAGGAACTTCTTGAGGTGCGGGACCGTCTTCGCGGCCGTGATGCTCCCCTTCTGCCCGTGATAGGGGTCGGCGGGGTTCCCCGCGGGTTCCGGCTTCTCGTCCGCCGGTCGCATCGGCGGCGGTTCCTCCCCCGCCTCCGCTGTCGCGGCACCGCGGCCAGTGTACGCGCCGTCCACGAGCAAGATCACGTCGAACTTGTCGTGTAACTTGCCCTGGTCGAGTTCAGGGGCGTAGACGATCTGGAATGGGAATTCGAACTGCTCGAAGATCCATCGCGTCCAGCCGGATGGCATCGACCCGCCGTAGCGGTCCCACAAGCCGACGCGGATCGGCTTGAGAACGACCGCCCCAACGGGGATCGCCTTCGCGCCGACGACCGGCGTGCCGAGTTCCTTCGCGGCCTTCTCCAGAACCTCCATCGCCTTCGGCTGGTTCGGGATCACGAACGTGCCGGACGAATACTTCTGCCCGTCCGACTCGAAGGGAGCTTGGCACCGTCGGACTTCGACGCCCGCCTTGTGCAGACGGTTCACGACGCGGAAGGCGTCGTTGAGTTGCGGACTGAGCAGGAAACTGGTCGCAGTGGCCACGTTCGTCACGCTTGCCGGGGCGGGCGGAATCGCGAGATCGGTTATCGCCTCGAACGGGCCATCGAAGCGGGTCAGGATGCGGTCGAACTTCAACGCCATCTGGAACGCGGGCGTGTACCCGGCCGAGTCGTAGGGCTTGATGGGCGGGCCACCGGGGTAAGCGAAGTCGTTCGGGTGGTCCTGCGGCTCGAACATGTCGAGCACGTGGGCACGGTACGCCTGGGCGCACTTCACCACGTAGGACCCCTTCGGATACTTCTTGTTCTCGACCGTGAAGTCTGCCGTCGCGCGGTGGACCTCGACGCCGGTGCCGAGGAGAGTGTTGATGAACTTGGTCGCGGTCGGGAAATCGGGCTGATCGGCCGACAGAATGTACCCGCGAGCGTCGCGGTACTCTGGCTTGCGGAAGTGGCGGTCGAACTCGACTCCACCGGTGCCGCGACCGCCGATGCCACCCTCGCGGCGGCCACCCCCGGCCGCGGGCTTGTCCTTCAGGGCCGCTTCGACCCGTTGTGGCGTGATCGTCCAGCTATCCCGCTCACCCTTCTCGATGGCGTTCTGACCCATTCGCCAGACGTTGAACAGCAACTGTTCGCGGTGCCGCGAGGCGTAGTCGAGGATGGCGTTATTCGCCGTCACCGAGTATTCGACCGACTGACGGAAGTGCCACGTCTGCGGCGGAATCGGCGAGAAATAGTCCCCCTTTGGGAGTTGTTTCGCGGTCACGAGCGGAATCTGTGTGGGCGTTGGGCTGCCGATGGTTTCGGTGAGGATGCCGATAATGTTGTGGAAGCCACTCGTCGTTCGCAGGCCGCCGTTGAACCACGTCGAGTACGGGGCACCCGACCGACTCGTGGCTCCCGGCTTGCCTTCGACGAGGAACCGCTGCATCATGGCCGCGCCGACGGAATCGATGCCGTTGAGCACGAGCGGGTCGCAGAAGTAGTTGAACGGGTCGCGGAACGGCGGGCAGAACAGCACCGTGCCGGCCGGGCCGGTCTGGTGGTGGTTGTACATGATCTGCGGGAACCACTCGCGGTACATGAAGCGGTTCAGGTTCTTCGTCTCGGCCTGCGTGTTCGCGTAGAAGTCGCGATTGTTGTCGTGGCCGATGTACTTCTGGTACAGCCGCGGCAGGTTGGCCAGCGAGCGTTTCGTCGGCTGCTTTTCGCGCATGTACCAGTCGGCGACCAGGTCGTGCCCGTCGGGGTTGGCGTGAACGAACAGGATGACCACATCGTTCAAGATGCGAAGTGTTTCATCGTCGGTGGCGGACAGGTATCGGTACAGCGTTTCGATGAGCACCTGCGCACAGAGGACTTCGCTGGCGTGCAGACCGCCGTCAATCCAGACGACCGCCTTGCCCTCAGCGGCGAGTTTCTTGGCGGCCTCTGGAGTGATCCCACGAGCGTGCGATAGGTCTCTGGCAATGGTCCGATAGCGGTCGAGGAGCTTGTGGTTCGCCGGCGAGGTGACGATGGCGGCGAGCTGCGGCCGACCTTCCTCGGTCTTGCCGAGGGTAACGAGCTTGATGCGATCCGACTCAGTTTGAAGTTTCTCCCAGTAGCCCTTCAACTGCTGGTAGTTCGCCAGGCAGTAGTCGTCGCCCATGTTGAACCCGAAGAACTGCTTCGGCGTCGTGATCGCGGTCGGCGGCGTTTCGGCCGCGACGCGCATCGGGCGGCAGAGCGGCGTGACCATGCAAAGAACTACGGTGCAGATTCGGAAGGCAGAGTTCATGACGATTCCCTACTCGTTGACGGAACGAGTCCGGCTGACACACGGTATGAAGCGGTGAGGAAATAAGGTGGGAGAGAGCGGAGAGTTCTAAACTCATTCTCTACGCTCGCGCGGGAACGGCCAGACGGCTCGTGAAAATCGTGCAGCCGCGACCGGCGGCATCGCGATTGCACGTTGCGGGGCATCCTTCAATTACCGACGGCGAGTACCATCCATGTCCGAGGCTACGGCTAGTTCTCCGTCCATCGCGCTGAATCGTGATCCAAATTTGTCTCAAGTCACTCGCTCAGTTCTGGCCGCCAAGAAAAGCCCGTCCGCCCTCAACGACCTGGCGCTCGATACGCTGGACGCGGAAGCCCCCGGTTCGACCGGCCTGCTCGTTCGCTTCCGCAGTAACGCGGCCCAAATTCGCCGTGCCTATCGGGAACTGTCCGGCCTCGCCGAACAAGGATTGTCGGTGTCGCCGGTCGCGGACTGGCTGCTCGACAATTACTACGTTATCGACACGGTCCTCCGCCAGGTTCGCACGCACCTGCCCCGCGGTTTCTATCGCGAGCTGCCGGCCGTTCAACGCGGTGCCCGCCGCGGTTACCCCCGCGTGTCAACCCTTGCGGAAACGATCCTCGTACGGTCCCAGGGCGTCATTTCGGAGGCGCACCTGCAGGCCGACATCGGGGCCTATCAGCAAGTCACGACGCTGACAATCGGTGAGGTGTGGGCCATCCCCACGATGCTCCGGCTGGCCACGGTCGAGGCGATTCGCAACCTCACCGACGACATCCTGACCACCCGCGACCGGGGCAAGCAGGCCCAAGCCGATCTCGCCGCGATCCGGGCCGGTCGTGGCGACGTGCTCCCGAAGACCGCTTCCGACGCCTACCTGACAGCTTTCTGGGACGCCTTAAAGCAGGAAGGGGCCAGCCAAAATGTCGAGTCGGACACCTTCCGGCAATGGGTGAAGCTCCACCTGTCGGACGTGAATGCCGTCTTGCACCGCGAGCATGCCCGCCTCGCGGCCGAGCAACTGGCCATCGGCAACGCCGTCACGACGCTCCGCGTGCTGGACGTAATCGACTGGACGGTCTTCTTTGAAGCCGTCAGCACGGTCGAGGCGATCTTGCAGACCGACCCGCGGGGCGTCTACCCGGTTCAAGATTTCGCCACGCGGGACCGTTGTCGGCGGGCCGTCGAGGAGTTGTCCCGCGGCAGCAAGCGGAGCGAGGCCGACGTGGCCCGGTTGGCCGTGGCCCAGGCCACGCAGGCTTCGGGGGACACCGTTCGCGGGCACGTCTCGTATGTGCTCATCGGCGAGGGGCGCGAGGACTTTGAAAAGCACCTTGCCTACCGGGCCGACTGGCGGGCCTTCCGACAAACTTTCCCCACCCGCGTGCCGTACCTGGTCTACTTTAGCTCGGTCGGCTTCTTCACGCTGGCCATCCTGGCCGTGGTGGCAGGCCTCACTTCGTTCGCCTCCCCGTGGCTTGCGATGCTCGGGGTGGCACTGGCGGCGTTCCCCGCCGTCGATCTCGCCGTCGCGCTGACGCAACTGGTGACTCGCCGCTTGGTGCCCCCGCGGGTGCTGCCGAAGCTGGACTGGAAGACCGAGATTCCCACGGAGTACGCCACCTTCCTGGTCGTCCCCACGCTCATCGCGCGACCCTCGCAAGCGGCGGGCCTGATCGAACGACTCGAACTCCACCACCTGTCGAACCCCGATGCGGCACTGCGGTACGCGCTCCTGACGGACCTCACCGACGCGCCCCAGGAGACGATGCCCGACGACGCGACGTGCGTGGCTTCGCTGAAGGCCGGCATCGATCGGTTGAACCAGCAGTACGCCTCGGAGACGGACCCGCGGTTCTTCGTATTGCACCGCCGGCGTCAGTTCAACGCGACGGAAGGAGTCTGGATGGGGTGGGAGCGGAAGCGCGGCAAACTCGAAGAGTTCAATCACCTGCTCCGCGGGGCGACTGAAACGAGTTATGCAGTGGTGTACCCGCCACTCGTCGGCCAGCCGCACTTTCAGTTTGTCCTCACGCTCGACACCGACACGGTGCTGCCGCGCGACGCTGCCCGGCACATGGTCGCGACGCTCGCGCACCCGCTTAACCGGCCACGGAAGTCGGCCGACGGCCGACGGATCGTGGCCGGCTACGCCGTCCTTCAACCGCGTGTGAGTTTCTTGTACCAGAGCGGGTTCCGCTCGTGGTTCGCCCGGCTGTTCGCAGGGTCGGCGGGCGTCGATCCCTACTCGGCCGCCGTCTCCGATACTTACATGGACTTGTTCGCGAAGGGGTCGTTCACGGGGAAGGGGCTCTACGACATCGACGCCTTCGCCGACACCGCGGGGCGTGCCTTCCCGGACAATCGCATCCTGAGCCACGACCTGATCGAATCCAACTTTGCCCGATGCGCCCTTGCGACGGACATCGAAGTCTTCGATGAGTTCCCCGCCCGCTACCACGCCTATGCACGCCGCGATCACCGCTGGATTCGCGGCGACTGGCAACTGTTGCCGTGGCTGGGGCAGACGGTGCCGACGCCCCACGGCGCGGAACCGAACGTGTTGCCGACCCTGGAGCGGTGGAAGATTCTCGACAACCTCCGTCGTAGTATGCTGCCGATTACGCTGGTCGTGCTCATCGTCGCCGGGTGGACGGTGTTGCCCGGTTCGGCCTGGGCGTGGACGCTCCTGGCACTCGCCCCGTACCTCTTCCCAGCTGTGAGCATGGCGTGGGGCAGTATCCTCGGCCTCGTCCGCGGAGTGTCGCCGCGGGTCGTGGGGGCACAGTGGAAATTCGACCTGGTGAACACCGCCGGCCAGGGGTTGCTCCGTGTCATCTTCCTGATGAACGAAGCGGTCCATGCCGCCGACGCCATCGCGCGAACGCTGTACCGAATGCTTGTGTCGGGCCGCCATCTCCTCGAATGGGAATCAGCGGCCGCGACGGATCGGCGACTGAACAACGACCTGCCGGCATTTGTCGCCGCCATGCGAACCAGCCTCGGGCTGACCCTCGGCATCACGGCCCTCGTCGCGGTGCTGAACCCGTGGAATCTCGTAACCGCAGCCCCGCTGCTCGTGGCCTGGCTGTTCAGTCCGCTCATCGCGTACCTCGTCAGTCAACCACGGACGCTCGCCGAGCCGGAACTCTCGGAACCAGACCGGGCAGAGTTGCAGCGCATCGCACGGCGGACGTGGGACTTTTTCGAGACGTTTGTCGACAACGCCGACAACTGGCTGCCGCCGGACAACTACCAGGAAAGCCCGCTCGGCGTGTCGGCCCACCGCACGTCGCCGACCAACGTCGGCCTGTATTTCCTGTCCGCGCAGGTCGCTCGTGATTTCGGCTACATCACTACCGGGGAGCTGTGCGACCGCCTCGAAAAAGCGTTCGACTCGCTCGACAAGTTCGAACGCCACCAGGGCCACTTCCTGAACTGGTACGATACCGCTAACCTGACCACTCTCTTGCCGGCTTATGTCTCCACAGTCGATAGCGGCAATCTGTTGGGCTGCCTGCTGGCCCTCGTCCACGGTTTGACCGCCGCGAAACCGGCAGGCGAGCGGCCGGCACTCACGGGGCTTGCGCACACCCTCAGCCTTTTGCTCGACGAGATCGCCCGCGAGCGATTCACCGTGTCCATGGAGTACACGACTGCCCTCACGGCAGCCGTTCAGGCAGGTGAAACTGTCGCCGTCCAAGAGGTGGCAAGCAAACTGCGAACGGAACTGACCGAGCAGTCCGAATCGCTCCGTTGGCTGAACCGGCTGTCGAAGTTGGCGGAAAGCCACCAGTACGCGGCCGCCGACGCGGAGCTGTCCGACCGCGTCGTGGCCCTGGCTGCACGGGCACGGCAATACGCGGACGCGATGAACTTCCGCTTCCTGTTCAACGCCGAGCGGGAACTGTTCGTCATCGGGTACAACGTCACGTCGAACCGCTTCGACGCGAACTATTACGACCTGCTCGCGTCCGAGGCGTGCATCGCGAGTTTCCTGGCCGTGGCTCGGGGCGAGGTCGCCCGCAAGCACTGGTTCCGCCTCGGCCGCCTCGCCACTCGCGCGGCCGGTACGACCGGCCTCGTGTCGTGGGGCGGCACGATGTTCGAATACCTGATGCCGCGGTTGCTCCTGCCCACGCCGCCGGGTGTGCTGCTCGACCACGCACAACACACCGCCGTCCGTCGGCAGATCGAGTACGGCCGGCAGATCGACCTGCCGTGGGGCATCTCCGAGTCCGGCTTCGCGGTAGTCGATGCCGCGCAGGTCTACCAGTACCAGTCGTTCGGCGTACCCGGCCTCGGGTTGAAGCGGGGCCTGGACAAGGACCGTGTGATCGCCCCATACGCGACCCTCTTGGCTGTAGACGTAAACCCGGCCGAGGCCGTGAAGAACCTCCGCCGCCTGCGGGCACTGGGTGGGGAAGGGCGGTACGGGTTTTACGAAGCCCTCGACTTCACTCCGGATCGCTCAACCGGCACAGCACCGAATGTGGTGAAGTCGTACATGGCCCACCATCAAGGCATGGGCTTGCTGGCCATCGCCAACCGCCTGCGTGGCGGCATGATCCGCACGCAACTGCGGGCCGAACCTGTGGTGCGGGCGGCCGAACTCTTGCTCGAAGAACGGATCCCGACCGACGTACCGTTCGTGGAAGCCTACGAGCGGCCGCCCAACGCCGCGTGGCAACCCGGGGGGCCGGTGCAGGCATCTCGTCGGCGGATCGCGACGCCCGACACGCCGACGCCCCGCACGCACTTGCTATCCAACGGCCGCTACTCAGTCATGGTCACGAACGCAGGCGGCGGGTACAGCCGGTGGAACGATCTCGCCGTCACCCGATGGCGGCCCGACGGCACGTGCGACGACCACGGGCAGTTCGTCTACGTGCGAGACGCCGACGATGGCCGGTACTGGTCGGTCGGACACCAGCCTACCCGCCGCCCAACCGCGCTCTATGAGGTGACGTATTCCATCGACAAGGCCGAGATTCGTCGCGTGGACGACGAGATCGAAACACTGCTCGAAATCGCCGTTGCTCCCGACCGTGACCTGGAAGTCCGCCGGCTGACCGTTACCAACCTCGGCAAGCGGCCCCGCACCCTCGAGGTGACGAGCTATGCGGAAATTGTCCTCGATTCGCAAGCCGCCGACCTGGCTCACCCGGCTTTCGGCAAACTCTTCCTCCAGACCGAATGGTTGCCCGACTCGAACGCGATTCTGGTCCGTCGGCGAACGCGCTCGCCCGAAGAAGCCCACCGGTGGGCTTTCCACGCGACCGTCGGGCCGACGAATGGCGATGTGTCGTGGGACTCCGACCGAGCCGAGATTGTCGGCCGCCGTCGCTCGCTCGCCCGGCCCGCCATGCTCGATCGCGGTCAACAACTTGGGGCGAACGGCGGGGCGGTCCTCGACCCCGCCCTGGCCCTCCGCCGTTCGATCGTGCTCCAACCGACCGAACGGACGGCCATGAGCTTCATCACCGGCGTGGCCGGCAGTCGGGAAGAAATCTTCAACCTGCTCCAAAGTGTTACATCTCCTGCGGCTGTGGATCACGTCTTCGAATTGGCGTGGGCGAACTCGCGGATCGAGTTGCAGCACGATCAACTGAAGGCCGACGACGTTCACCTGTTCCAGCGGCTCGCCGGGCACTTGTTGTATCCCGTGGGGCCACTCCGCGCGACCCGCGACGTGCTGGCGACGAACCGCGAATCGCAGTCCGGCCTCTGGCGGTTCGGCATCTCCGGAGACTGGCCGATCGCCCTCGTTCGCCTGAACGGACCCGCCGGGCTGCCACTCTTGAAGCGGGTACTGACGGCCCACCAATTCTGGATTTCACACGGACTGAAAAGCGATGTCGTGGTATTGCTGGAAAACGCCGGCGGGTACTTCGACGAACTGCATACCGAGACGACGGCCCTCGTGCGGACGGTCGTTCCCCCGGATCAGCACGACCGCCCCGGCGGCGCGTTCGTCCGCAAGGGCTGGCAGATGTCGGAATCCGACCGGGTGCTGTTGCTGACCGCCGCGCGTGTCGTGATCGACGATCGGGCCGGCACCCTGGAAAATCAGGCCGACGGCCTCGCAACGCCGCAATCGGTGCCCCCGCGGCTCCCACGGAAAGCCAACGTCCCAAACCGCATAGACGCCATCGAGCTAACGGCGGGTCGCACCTTCGCGAACGGCTTCGGCGGGTTTAGTGAGGACGGCCGCGAGTACATCATCGCTCCCAACGACTCGACCGCCGTGCCGCCGTTGCCGTGGGCGAACGTGATCGCGAACCCGGCCGCCGGGTTCATTGTCACCGATTCCGGCGGGGGCTACGCGTGGGCCGGTAACAGCCAGACGAACCGCCTCACGCCATGGAGCAACGACCCCATTCTCGACCCGCCCGGCGACTGCTTCTACATACAGAACGAAACGTCGGCCGAGGCATGGTCGCCGACGCCGTTGCCATGTGGGGCAGGCCGGGTCGAAGTCCGCCACGGGGCCGGGTACACGGTGTTTGAATCGCAACAGCATGGGTTGCACCTGGAACTGACTGTGTACGTCCCGGTCGCCGACCCGGTCAAAGTCTCGCGATTCACCATTCGCAACACGGGCAGCACGGTCCGCCGCCTGTCCGTGACGTACTACGTCGAACTCGTGCTCGGCTCGACCCGCAGCGGCACCGCTCAGTATGTCACGACCACAGTCGATTCCGAGTCGGGGGCGGTCCTCGCGCGGAACCCGTTCCATCCGCAGGAGTCGCAGCGGATCGCCTTCGTGGACTGCGACCTTCGCCCCCGCACGCTCACCGGCGACCGGACGGAATTCCTCGGCCGCAACGGAACACTCCGATCACCCGCGGCACTGGATCGCGTGGCCCTGTCTGGCCGGGTTGGAGCCGGGTACGATCCGTGCGTCGCCATTCGCGGGAACATCACGCTCGCGCCGGGCGAAGAGCGGGTGATTGTCGCCCAGCTTGGCCAGGTCCACGACGTGGGCGAAGCACGCCGAATCGTCTCGGCGCATCGCGGGGTTGGGGCGGAAGCGGCTCGCGAGGCGGTTGTGCGAAAGTGGCGGCACTTCTCTGACACCGTCCGCGTGACTACGCCCGATGCTGCGTTCAACTCGCTGATGAACCAATGGCTGCCGTACCAGGTTCTCTCGTGCCGCGTGTGGGGTCGCTCGGCCGTTTACCAGTCGGGCGGGGCTTACGGGTTCCGCGATCAACTCCAGGACGTGTGCGCCCTTTTGCACGCCGCTCCGGGGATCGCACGCGATCACATCCTCCGGGCAGCCTCCCGGCAGTTTGTCGTAGGCGATGTGCAGCACTGGTGGCACGAACCGAACGGGGCCGGGGTTCGCACGCGAATCTCGGACGACTTCCTGTGGCTACCGTACACCGTCGAGTTGTACGCGACAACGACCGGCGACGACGACATCTGGGACCGCACGGCCCCCTACCTCGTCGGCCGACTGCTTGCCCCGGACGAGCACGAGATCTTCGACACGCCGAACGTGTCCGAACAACGGGGCACCATCTACGACCACTGCGTGCGGGCAATTCAACACGGTTGGGCGTTGGGGCCACACGGCCTTCCCCTGATCGGCACGGGCGACTGGAACGACGGCATGAATCGCATCGGCGTGGGTGGCCGTGGCGAGAGCATCTGGCTGGCGTGGTTCCAGATCGCTGTGCTGGCGAAATTCATCCCGGTGGCGGAGCGTCGTGGCCACGCCGCCTTCGTGGAGCAGTGCCGCCAGCACTTCGATCAACTGCGGGCGGCGGTCGAACAATACGGCTGGGATGGGAAGTGGTACCGACGGGCCTACTTCGACGACGGCACCCCGGTCGGGTCGGCCGCGAACGAGGAATGTCGCATTGACTCGCTCGCCCAAACGTGGGCCGTACTTTCTGATGGGGCCGATCCGAAGCGGGCGTCACAGGCGATGGACGCGGTGATGGCCCAACTGATCGACGAGAAGAACCGCCTGGTCTTGCTTTTCACTCCGCCGTTCGATTCGGGACCGCAGCAACCGGGCTATATCAAGGGGTACGTCCCTGGCGTTCGCGAGAACGGCGGGCAGTACACGCACGCAGCGGCGTGGGTGATCCAGGCGCTCGCCCAACTCGGCCGTGGGGACGACGCCTTCCGGACCTTCGACTTACTCAACCCCGCGTCGATCTCATCCACAGCGGCCGGCGTGAACCACTACAAGGGCGAACCCTACGTCGTGGCTGGCGACGTGTACTCGCTCGCGAATCACCGCGGCCGCGTCGGCTGGACGTGGTACACCGGGTCGGCTGGGTGGCTGTACCGCGTCGGCCTGGAAGACATCCTGGGCATTCGCCGGTCCGGGGATCGACTCGAAATAGCACCACGATTGCCGACGAGTTGGAATGGCTTCGAGGTGATCTACCGGTATCAGGACACGGAATATCAAATCGTCGTCATCCGATGCGCGAGTGGGATCGCAGCGGGTTCGCACGTCCGACTCGACGGAGTGTTACTGGACGACTCTTCGCTTACTCTCACGAATGACCGACAACCCCACCGGGTGGAAGTCGAAACCAGTTGAGCGATCCGCTATCCGATTCGTATTGACTGCGCAGTGTGTTGCCCAACCTCAACTCCTCGGATCAAGGTCGAACCAGTATCGGCGGAAGATCACCGTGTGACTTGACGAATTTTTCTCCGAGGAGAAGGGGTTTTCGAGGGGATTTCTCTCAGAAGTGCCCTGACAAGCCGTTTGGGCATTCAAAATGCTTATGGTAGGTCAACTCCCAGGAGGAACGTCGTGACCACCGAAGGCTATTCCAGTAATTTGAACCTCATCAGTGAAGATTCGTTTGCAACCGTATGGCAAGAAACTTATCTGCTCGATGACCGCGACGAACAACGCCCATCGGAATTTGTGCAAAGTAAGTTTCTTAGTTCACTGCCATCGTCGGCGATCCCAGTGAGCAGTCTGCACACCCACCGAAATTGTAACCGCTAGGTTTATTGCCGAAGTTCTGAACGTGAGCCGCCCCCGGAACGGGCGGCTCGCACTGTTACCGGCACGACAAAATTAACCAAAAACAGCACGAGGTCGGGCTACCCGATTGCCGGTCGCGTTCCTAAGATATCTTTACAGAACGCGGCGTGGAGCAGTCCGGTTAGCTCGCCAGGCTCATAACCTGGAGGTCGTAGGTTCAAATCCTACCGCCGCAACTCTTTCTGACAATTCCGTGGAACGTGGCCTGTCGATGGCACAAGCTAACTATGGAAACCATTCGGTTAATATAATTGCCGTTATCTCCTTCTTAATACCCACAAAAATTTCAAAATATCTCATCGAACCATATTCCGGTCGAACGCAATCTGAAACAACCTCAAAAAACACAAGGCGAATCTGTCAGATTAATTGAATTATAATTTGACTGCCTTAATGTCTGGCTAACTGCCAGAAAGTCTTGCATTCACTTCGCGAAGTCGGGCCTGATCAGGAAACAAATTCCCCGTCAAAGTTTATTCTCGTCCACTGTGTTGATGACCTCCGAAGTGAACCTGTGCCCTTCCTGGACTTGCGTTACTTTGAACCAGGACTGTTCATCAACGTCGATGCGTTGTGGTGATGCAAAAGTGTCCGATACCACAATGAGCCTGCCGGGGCGGTCGATGATTCGAAGGCCGTACCCGATGTCAGGGGCGCAGAGCGACCCTGTTGAAAAATGTCGAAGTGTCGCGACGCGGATGGAACGGCCGGTTCGGGAGTCTGATCGGTTAGTTGCGGACGCGGAAGGTGATCCGTCCACGAGTGAGGTCGTAAGGGGAAATTTCGACCTTCACGCGGTCGCCGGGAATGATCCGGATATAGTGCTTCCGCATCTTCCCGCCGATGTGGGCGAGAATTTCTCCACCGATGTCGAGTTCGACTCGGAACGTTGTGTTCGGGAGGGCCGTTTTGACCCGTCCTTCGACCTCAATCGCTTCTTCCTTAGGCTTGTGCATTCCAGTCTCGATGGGTAAGGGTGAACGAAAACACCCTATGGGTCGATTTCACTCACCCGAGGATGGTATAAAATGGATTGTATCCAGGCGGACGCCAGATTACGAGTGGAATCAGCCAGTTCTGTTGAGTCAATCGCCCATCCCCCAGTTTAGGCTGGCGGGTGAGATTGTTCGAGTGCCGCCGCGATCCGTTGCCGCCCGACCAGAGCGAGTACGCCAACCGTTGGAGTGGTGGCGTCGTTCGCTTCATCTTCCCAGAGTTGGTGAAGGCGTGTGAACTCTCCACGGAAGCGACGGCACGGACTGCAGATGCAGGTGTGTACCACGAGACCGGCTCGCTCTAGG